>SLGL01000125.1 GCA_007123785.1 Balneolaceae bacterium | reverse complement strand
GGCCTTCCCCATGACTTTGTCTATATCAGTAGTTTTGATGCAAACTTGAACCCCTTTAGAATTCCGGCCGTCTCAGTGATGCATTCCGCCAAAATAAACCTCCTGAAGGCGCGGGTTTTCCCGAAGTTCTTCGGCTGTACCGTGCAGTACAATAGAACCCGTTTCGATCAGATAGCCGCGGTCGGCCAGTTGCAGGGCCATCCGCGCATTCTGCTCAACCAGCAGCATCGTTACATTCTCCTCTTTACGGATGCGGTTCACGATGTCGAACACCTCCCGCACCAGGATAGGTGCCAGACCCATTGAGGGTTCATCCAAAAGCAGAATTTTCGGACGGGCCATCAATGCACGGCCAATGGCCAGCATCTGCTGTTCACCTCCGGAGAGGTACCCCGCCTGAACCTTCAGACGTTCCTTCAGCCGCGGGAAATAGCCGAACACCCCATCCATGTCACCATCAACCCTGTCACGATCTCTTCGTGTGTAGGCACCCATCAGGAGATTTTCATGCACACTCAGGTCCGGAAACACGTAACGCCCCTCCAGTACATGTACCAGACCCCGGGCAACCATCTTATGGGCCGGATGTCCGGTCACATCCTCGCCATCCAGTAACACACTGCCCCCGGTGATGCTTCCTTCACCTTCGAGCATGCCCGAAATGGATTTAAGCGTGGTGGTTTTTCCGGCACCGTTGCCTCCCAGCAACGCTACACATTCACCTTTATAAACATGAAGGTTTACCCCGTGCAGCACACGGATCACGTTTTGGTAGGACGCCTCCAGGTTTTGAACTTGTAACAGCGACCGGTTTTGTTCGGTGGAGCGGCTCACTAATCCTCCCAAATTTTTACCCAGCGCCCGTCGCGGACCTGGTAGATCGCTGAACTTTGACCGGGACGATGGTCTTCAGGAGTGTAGTTCACGGGCGGCACCAGTCCGCCGGGAGAGAAATCTTCCAGCTCATAAAACATATTCCGCAGGTTTTCCCCGGTAATCTCCAGTTCCCGGTCAATGGCCATCCCGATCACTTCGGCAGCCAGCAGCGCCTGGGCCCAGCCGCGAATATAGTGTGTATTGGGATCGCGATAACCGGCCTGCATAATTACCTCCATCATGCCGGCGCTTTCATCTCCGTATTCCACAGAGCCGTAGAGCGACAAGTGCCCTTCGGCATCACTGCCGGCGGTCCGGATAAAATTCTCATCACCCGCATAAATGTTCCCGATAATCACGGCATCGCTTTCCTGGCGCCGCAGATCCCTGGCCAGTACCGCCATAGCCGTATGAGTGTTACCCATCCATACATGTGTGGCATCAGCATTCCGGAATGCCAGTGACTGCTGAACTGCCGAAGTTGGCGTATAACTCATATCCTGCTCCGATACGATGGGAACTCCCACCTTTTCCGCTTCATCTTTGATGGCTCCAATGGGCGCCATCCCAAATCCGCCGGAGTTGCGTGCGAGACCCAGCCTGCCGTTCTGTTCGGCCACATAGCGAACGGCGCTCCGAGCCGCTGTAGAATAATCGGTATTGGTGATAAAGAAGTAGGGAGCCATTTCCGGGTTCACAAACCGTTCATCGTAGGATGTGGGCATGTAAATAACCTGCGCGCGCGTGGCCAGATCCATCACGGCTTCACTATCCGGTGTGCCGAAACCGTGTACAAGGGACACACCATAATCGCCAGACAGCTCCCGAAATGCAGCTATGGTGCGCGGAACATTGTAGCCGGTTTCCCTTTCCAGAATCCTGACCGGACGCTCCCGCACCCCGCCCTGTTCATTGATCCAGCGCCAGGCATCGCGAACCCCGTCTGCCAGCGGAATACCCACATCCGAAGTTTCACCGGTCCGGTTTGTAATCTGCCCTATACGGATGGTTCCTTCCTCTTCGGCCGGTTCGCAGCCCGGGAAAAAACATAGCATGGCGGTCAGCAGAAAAACGATCGTGATGGTTCTGTAGAATATTGATTGCAGCATCTTTTAAATTGATTTTTTGTCTTTTTAAATAAAGGGATTTTGGGGTAAGAATCTTTAAAAACCTGGTACATTATGAAGCTTTTTTCGATGTAGAAACCAAGGATTCAACACCCCCCTTAATCCCACCTTTTTAGGGGGGAGTTTTATTTTGAATTCATGTTAAATAGCTTACTTTCCAGATAGCGCATCAGCTTTCGCCAGGACCGAGCCATTCCCCGTGGTTCATAAAGAAGGAACAGCACCACCAACATACCGAAAATTCCCAGCCGCATGGGCGCAATCACCGAAACATCATCCAGAAGGCGGTTGCCAGCCATATCAAGCAGTTCCGGCGTCAAAACTATGAAAATAGCACCGAGCACGGCCCCGGACAGCGAACCAAGCCCGCCGATAATGATGAGCACCAGCATTTCGATGGATCTCATCAGGTTAAACGCCTCGGTAGCCACAAACTGAAGATGCCATCCATAGAGCGCACCTGCAAGGCCTGCATAAAAATGACCAGCCGCAAAGGCAACCAGTTTGGTTTTCTGAAGATTCATGCCCATTAACTGTGCGACTACCGGCCGTTCTCTGATCGCCTCCATCGAACGGCCAAGACCCGAGCGCAACAGGTTCAAATAAACCACCCCACCGGCCACGGTAAAAGCCAGCACAAGCAGAAAATAATGGGCGGAATCATCGAAATAAAAACCGGCGATGGAGGCGATGCCCACCGGTCGGCCATCCGGGCTTTTGGTAAGCCAGAGTGCCTGTTCAAAAAACCAGTAAAGAATGATTTGTGCCGCAAAGGTGGCCAGGATCAGGTAGATACCACTCAGCCTCAGAGAGGGCAGTCCGAAGAGCAGGCCGACGCCAGCCGTAACGATTCCCGCCAAAAAAAGAGCAGCCATCAGCGGCAGTCCCATATCGATCACAAACCAGGCAGCAGTGAATGCCCCCACTCCCATAAACGCCGCATGTGCGATGGAAATTAACCCGGCATTTCCTGAAAGCAGGTTCAGCCCCATCGCCGCCAGAGAAAAGATGGTGATGGTGGTCAGCAGAGACACATAGTAGCCGGACAAAAACTGGGAGCCAACCGCCAGCCCCAGAACAAGCACCACCGCACCGTACCGCTCAAACCGCGTTTCCAGCAGTGGCAGGCCATTCGCAGCAGAATGTTCCGTATGTTTTTCTGCGGATTGTTTCATAACCGCTCCACCTCTTTGGTTCCCATGAGTCCCTGCGGGCGAATCCATAAAATGATAATCAAAACAATGAATGGCGCCACAGTGCCGAGTCCACTCAGTCCGGTCCAGTCGCGCAGGTAGCCGCCCCCGAGTTCTTCGATCACTCCGATGATCACACCGGCGATCGTTGTGCCGACAATACTGTCCAGTCCGCCCAGGATTACGGCGGGAAAAACACGCACACCATAAGCGCTGAGTTCAGGAGTCAGGCCGGCAATATTTCCGGTAATCACCCCACCGGCCGCAGATACGATGGCCGCCACCACCCAGGCAAGGGCAAACACCCGGTGCAGAGGCACTCCCACACTTCTCGCCGCCACCTGAGAGCTGGCCGCAGCACGCATGACCAGGCCGGTTCGTGTGTACCGGAAAAACAGTCCGAAACCCGCCATAAAGACCAGGCAGGTCACAAAACTGTAGATATAAATGACACTTACCCTTACGAAGCCCAGGTCTACAGGCACATCTCGAATCCATGCTGGAAAATGCAGAGTGATCGGCCCCCAAACCAATAAAACGATGGAACGAAGAATGATTCCGATGCCGATCGTTACCATCACCACGCTCATAACGGGAGCATTCATCATCCGCCTCAGCACCAGCCGTTCAATCAGTATGGCCATTACAGACATCAGTACAAGGGTGAGCAAAAATGCACCGAGAACACCAATCTGAAGCTGATAAACCAGTTCCAGACAGATGTACGCACCGATCATCAGCAGTTCCCCCTGGGCAAAGTTCAGCACTTTTGACGCCTTGTAGATCAGCACGAAACCCAGCGCCACCATCGAATAGATCGAGCCCACCAGGACTCCGTTGATCAATAAACCCCAAAAATAATCCATCAATCCTCCCCCAGGTAAGCTTTGCGAACCCGTTCATCTTTCACGACTTCTGCGGGTGTTCCTTCAGCGATTTTTCTACCGAAATCGAGCACAACCGTAAAATGCGAAAGGGACTGTACCACGCTCATATCGTGTTCAATCATCACAATGGTGATCGCCTCATCACGGTTAATACCGGCAATCCAGCCGGAGAGTTCCTTCTTTTCATGCTCTGTCATTCCGGCCATGGGTTCATCCAGAAGCAATAACCCGGGCTGTGCCATCAGTGCCCGGCCCAGTTCCAGTTTTTTTTGAAGTCCGTAGGAAAGCTCACCGGCAGGCAGATCCCGCCACTGCTGCATCTCCATTCTTTCCAGCAGTTCAAAAGCTTCACGCTGAAGTGCGCGTTCTTCGTCCAGGCAGCCCCATCGCCCCCAGTAGAGACACCGGCTCATCAGTCCGCGCCTGAGGCGGTGGTGGCCACCCACCATCATATTTTCCAGAACCGTCTGTTCTGTAAAAACATTGATGTGCTGAAATGTTCGGGCAATGCCCAACCCGATGCGGCGGTGGGCACGAATACGGGTCAGTTCAGTCTCACCGTACCGGATGCTTCCCTGCGGAGTGTACTGACCGGAAATACAGTTCAGAAGAGTGGTTTTCCCGGCACCATTCGGACCGATAATAGCATGAATCGTGCCCGGTTCAACCCGGAATGAAACCTTGTCGAGTGCCTGCACCCCGCCAAACGACAGGCTGAGATCAGAGATCCGGAGTGCTGAATTATGAACAGGGGCTGCATCAGTCAAAACAGAAGAATATGATTTTCGTAATGGCAAAAATTTTGTCGGGGATTTCGAGGTTGTGATATAAACAAAATTTGTTTCATAAATATGGTTCTATTGGAGACTTTGCCCCAACGTGCCTTAGGCATGGGTAAATTGGATTGGTAGCCCAAAAGACATCCCCTCTTGTGAGGGAAAAAGTTAGTCAAAACACGACTTGTCGTGGTTTCTTGACTGACAAGGGGTGTGTGCTTTAGGGCACGAAGTTTGATTTAGAGAAACACACCCCTCGTTCGATGAACCGTGCTTCGCACTTTCATCTTCACATTTCCCCTCTCAAGAGGGGACTTACTTTATCTCAAAATAACCAACCCACAAGAATTCCTATAAGAACCATAAATTTAATCCAATGAGTTTGTATGCCGGACCTGAGCCAGTAATGGCATGTCATAAATATTATCTTTTTCAAAAAACCATATTATTTCGACTGATAGCGATTCAAAAAAACAAACCCACCTTTTTTGTTACAGGTTACCAAATCGGGATATCCATTGCCCGTTAAGTCGCCGGCTTCAATTTGGGTGCCCACACCTGAGTCATCATCAATCAGAATGGGTAGAAAATCGACGCTTCCGTCTTCGTTCCGGTCCGGTTTGAAAGCATAAATAACTGCGGGGGCATTGGGTTCGGGGTCTCCGTCTGGCCCGTGTGCCCAGAACCGTTTCCCGGTTATAATGTCTTTCAGGCCGCTGTTATTCACATCGGCAAGAGTGATTGCATGGGGCTGAGAAAACCGCACTCCGTGTGGGTTGTCCTCATGGGATTCCCCCATAATAAGTTGCTTTTCAAAATGAATTTCACCATCAGTCCGAACCTGCCGGAACCAGGCCAGGCCCCATCCGTGGGCTTCAAGTGATGTAATCACGTCATTATGTCCGTTGCCATCCACATCCATGGCAAACATCTGGGCACCGCCGGGCCCGAAATCAGCCGGATGATACCGCCACGGGGTCTGCCCGTCCCATTCGGTTTCCGGATTCTCCCACCACCCTTCTTTCATCAGAATATCCGGATTCCCGTTGCCGGTAATATCGCCCAGGCCCAGTCCGTGGTTAAAGCGGCCCCAGTCTCCACGTTCGGAAATCCTGTGGAAGACCCAGGGTTCGGACGGATTCTCCGGATCGGGGGAAGCATATCCGAGCCAGCCGTCCGTGTGAAAAATGAGTTCCGGTTTTCCGTTTCCGGTGAGGTCGGCAAATGCGGGAGATTCATTATCCACCTGTTCAAAGATCAGATGGCGCGGCCAGTATTCGTCCGCATCATCACTTCCGGGATTTTCATACCACCAGGCTTCCTGCCCCGGAAATCCGACCACCAGGATATCGTTCCGGCCGCTGTCATTCACATCGGCTATAGCAGTGACAAAATGATCGGAATATTCGAGCGGATCAAATTCAACGGGTTCATAGTAAGCGTTGCGACTTTCAAAGTCAGGCCCTTCGTACCAGTAAGGCCCGCAAACCACATCCGGGGTCCCGTTTCCGCTCAGATCGCCAATAGCCCCGCCTTCGGCATAAAAGACAGATGATAACTCTATTTTTTTAAACATCCCGTTTTCAGGATCATAACTGTTTCTGTCCGAACTTACCAGGAAACAGGCCATCACGATACTTACAGTGATCAAACCGATACGTTTTAATTTTTTCATATTTTTTTGATTTAACCTGTTGATTTACCTCCATCAAACCGGAGCTATCTTTCATTTTTCATTCGTTCAATTTCCGCGTCGATGATATGGCGATGGTCATGGCTGTCAATCCGGTCGCGGAAGCGTTCGAGCACCGTAATGGCTTCGGGCGTTCCGATGGCGGCTACGCGCCGGATGGTGTACGTCAGAATATCAGGCAGTTCAGCCGCTTCTGCAAGTTCCAGGGCACGGTTCATATCCGTTTCGGCCAGCGGCTCGGCAGCATACCAGAACATCAGGGGCAAATTCTGATCATCGGCATCCCCGCTTTTTTGGGATAGCTCTTGGAGAATAGCCCATCTGTGTTCCGGTTCCACACGCTGCATCACCGAGGCCAGATTGAGCCGGACCAGTGCCGATTCATCCTCACGCGCCATCTCCGCAAACAGGTCCAACAGCTGGTCAGACGGATTGCTCCTCTCCATCAGTAATTGAATGGCCCAGCCCCGGATATACTCGCTGCTGTGATGCAATAATTCCTGTAGATTCTGTTCACTCACTCCGCCGGTAACATGAAGTGCCCAGAGCGCCCGCAGTTTCCGGGGCACCTCCGGATGGTTTTCCAGAATATCCCTCAGCATAGCATGAACCTCTTCATCAGGGCCGCGTTCCTGAAGAATACGCCGGGCCTGGCGCACATACCAGTCGTTCTGATGGAGCTGGAGTTCAGCCAGTTCCGTGCCGGTTTTATGTGAAAGATCCACCTTCACCCACTCATCTTTCTCATGGGTGATATTGAAGATTCGGCCCAGCGTTTTTTCGTGCACATCCGGGTTGGGACTGTGACACTGGTTTTTATCGTACCAGTCGATGGCGGTCACCGATCCGTCCGGGCCGATCCGGTAGTTAAGCCATTGCGACCAGGAGTCGTGTACCTTCAGAAAATCTTCTCCGTGGGAGGCTGTGTAGCCCGATCCCTCACGCCGGATATGATCGGTATTGACCCGGTATCCGTGAATGTTATTCATAAAAATAGCATCACGGTCTATGCCCCAATGATCATTGCCGAGGTAAAACATCGCTCCGGCATGGGCATGACCTCCTCCGGCTTCATCCGATCGGAAATTCCCTGCATGAGGCCCCCGATTACCTACATAGTGCACATGATCCGCAATGGTTTTGATATCATCGAAGGTATACGGATTGAAGTGTTCACCGGCCTGACGATGGTATCGGGCTCCCGGAATGACATGAAAGAGGTGGGGAATCACGCAGACAGTTGTAAAAGCGTGGCCCACATCATTAAAATCGATCCCCCAGGGATTGCTTGTTCCGTGTGCAACCACTTCGAATTCATGCCGCACCGGGTGGAACCGCCAGATTCCGGCATTGATGCGCTGCCGCTCGTCCTCAGAAGTTCCCGGCCTGCCCACATTCGAATGGGTAAAAATTCCTTGCACACCATAGAGCCAGCCGTCGGGGCCCCAGCGAAAACTGTTGAGGGTTTCGTGAGTGTCCTGGTAGCCCCAGCCATCGAGCAGTATCTCGGGCTCTCCTGCGGGCTGATCAGTCTCTGCATCAATGGGAATAAACATCAGGTAGGGCGCCGCTCCGACCCATAGGCCGCCAAAACCTACTTCGATACCGCTCACCAGGTTCAGCCCTTCCGTAAATACCTTTCTGCTGTCAAGCTTTCCGTCGCCGCTGGTATCTTCAAATATAAGAATGCGGTCTTTGCCCTCTCCTTCCTCCGCCCGCTGCGGATAGGTATGCCCTTCGGCAACCCACACACGTCCGCGTTCGTCCATGGCCATCGCGATGGGCCGCACCACATCCGGCTCAGCCGCGGCCAGGCGAACCTCAAAACCCTCCGGCACTT
>SLGL01000035.1 GCA_007123785.1 Balneolaceae bacterium | reverse complement strand
TGCGATAAAACCGATTGTAAATTCTTTACCTGATATGTTCATAGTTCTTTGATTGTGTTAAATAGATATTAGCATAAAATAACAAATAGTAGCTCATGAATAAACAGATTCTGTCCTTTGTTGGTTCTGAACATTCATTATATTTCGGTTAACTAATCAACGAAATTAAAGAGATTCTATGAAATTTTTTATTGACACTGCCGACTTAAATGAAATCCAGGAAGCCAACGATCTGGGGGTTCTTGACGGAGTAACGACTAACCCCAGCCTCTGTTATAAAGTTGGCGTAAAAGATTTTGAAGGACATATCGCCAAAATATGTGAAATGGTGGACGGAGATGTGTCTGCTGAAGTGATATCCACCTCCTATTCGGATATTGTGGCTGAAGGCCGGCGTATCGCCTCTATTGCCGGTAATGTAGTAGTAAAAGTTCCGCTGATTAAAGATGGAATCAAAGCAATAAAAACTTTCAGCGAAGAGGGCATTAAAACCAATTGTACCCTCTGTTTTTCGGCTACCCAGGCGCTGATTGCTGCCAAAGCAGGGGCAACATATATTTCTCCGTTTATCGGGAGGGTGGATGATATTTCGAACGACGGCATGAGCATTATCGAAGATATTGTACAGATCTATGAAAATTATGGCTATCAAACAGAAGTGCTTGCTGCCAGTATTCGCCATCCGATGCACGTACTGGAAGCCGCCCGTCTCGGGGCCGATGTTGCCACCATGCCGCTGAAAGTGATCGAACAGCTCATGAAGCACCCGCTTACTGATAACGGCCTGGAACGGTTTCTTGCCGATTGGGATAAACTTCAGGAAGCAATCAAGCAGGAAAGCTGATATTTAATCGAAATAGAGTGCCGGTTCTATATCAGAGACCGGCATATTCTTACGAAAGGTATGTGATTATCAAAAAAAGCTGTAATTACATTAACCCGCAAGTGTGCTTTGGAGTTCTTCCAGTATTTTACGGATTTCAACAATACTCTCCCACTCACGACCCCGTTCACCATGCTCAATACCAACATAGCCGTGATATCCGTGTGAAAGAACGATGTTCATCATGCGTTCGTAATCAAGTTCTTGCTGATTGCCGCTGTCATCCCAGACGGTTGGCTTAAGACTTACTCCCTTCGCCGAAGGCATCAGCATGTCGGTGGCTTCGTACGAATCAAAAGAGACTACTTTGTCATCATCAGCGTAGACCCGGAAATTGCCGAAATCGGGAAGTGAACCGGCTCTCGGGTGGTCTGTCTGATTGATGACATCGGTTAACCAATAGGGGTCGCTGGAATACCCACCGTGATTTTCGATAATTACGTTGATATCAAAGCTGTCAGCAAATTCACACAAAGCCCTGAACCCGTCCGCTGTATAATTTCCGGCCTCCCGGGCTGTTACGGGATCTTCACTCCAGGGGATGTCTGTATAGGCATTTACCCGGATAGAATGGCACTCCAGAAATTTAGCGGCTTCAACCCACTTTTTGTGGTTTTCAACGGTTTGCATCCGTTCTTCCGGATCTGAAGCGCCTAACTGGCCTTCTCCGTCACACATGATCAATACAGAGGTAACGCCCTCATCTTCACATCGCTGTTTAAGCTCCCTCAAATAGTTTGTGTCTTCAGCTTTATCCATGAAAAACTGGTTTACATATTCCACTGCATTAATCCCGTGCTGTTTGGTTACTGCAGGAAAATCAAGGTTGTCCATTTCGCCGGAAAATAACAATCGGTTTACCGACCATTGTGCCAGGGAAATCTTAAAAGCCGGATTTGGGTTTGTGGTTCCAGATTCTGTTTTTGTAAATCCAAAGCTCATCGCAGCGGTGGCAAAAGCAGACTGTATGAAAAATTCTCTTCTGTTTATCATGAGTGATGGTGTGAGTTTTTTAATTGATTTATGCGCGAATCGTGAATTCTTATATTTATGGGGAGAATTAAACTGACCTTGTAAATTATCAAAATAAAAACTGATAATTTGAATTTAGCCTGCATTATTCACAAATAATTATCTCCATGTCCATCAGTAAGATACATCAAACAGAGTTTGAGATTTCATTCAACATTCTGTCACAAGCTGCCAAATTTTCCGCCTGAGGCGGTCGCTTTGTCCTATCTCAAATATAATTTCTACTTTCAGCCAATCAGGTTTTCCGCGATTTTTGCCGATGAAAGCACACCCGGAAGGCCTGCACCGGGGTGGGTACCAGCCCCTACGAAATAAAGATTTTCAACATCTTCGCTGCGATTATGCGGCCGAAACCAGGCAGACTGAGTGAGCAGCGGCTCAACAGAAAATGCAGAGCCTTTATAACTGTTCAGGGTATCGCGAAAGTGCAGCGGATCGATGTAGTGCTCAGCCACAATATTTTCTTGTAATCCGGGAAGGTAATTTTCCTCCAGGAAATTCATGATTGCATCGCGGTATTTCGGCGCGGTTTCCGTCCAGTCGGTGCCGCTGTCGAGGTGGGGGACAGGAGAGAGTACATAAAACGCCTCATGTCCTTCAGGTGCGAGTGAAGGATCCGTAATGGTTGGCATATGGAGATAGAGCGAAAAATCATCTGCCAGCTTTTTTTTATGAAAAATGTCACTCAGCAAGCCTCGGTAACGTTCACCCAGAATAATATTATGGTGTGCCAGTCCCGATTCGTTGTAACGCTTTTTCGTGCCAAAATAGATCACAAAGAGCGACATGCTGTATTTGGTCCGCTCAATTTTTCTGTCCGTATATTTTTTTCGGTGTTCTTTGCCGATCAGGTTTTTGTATGTGAATGCTACATCTGCATTGGAAACAACAACATCTGCATGGTGAATTTCACCATTTTTAAGGCGAATACCTGAAGCTCTTCCCTCATCAATCAGAATTTCATCAATTTCAGTATTCAGATTAACAGTGCCTCCCTGTTCACCGATCAGCTTCACAAGAGAATCTATGATGGCTCCGGTACCACCTAACGCAAAATGAACGCCCCATTCGCGTTCAAGGTAATGGATCATCGCATAGATGGATGTGGTTTCAAACGGGTTGCCGCCTACGAGTAAAGGGTGGAAAGAAAAAACCCGTCTCAGAAACTCATCCTCCACAAACTGGGATACATATTTGTAAACATTTTTGTAAGACTGAAGCCGGATCAAGTCCGGCGCAACCTTTAGCATATCGGTAAACTTCAGAAAAGGTTTATCGGCCAGTTCGACAAAACCTTTATCAAAAATGGGCTTGGTTGTGGCGATGAACTTTTCGTAGCCGTCTTTATCTGATGGATTCCTTTTTTCGATCTCAGAGAGGATAAAATCGTGATCATTATTATAATCAAACTTTTTTCCGTTGGAATCAAAAATACGGTAAAAGGGATCGCAGGGAACAAAGGTGATGTAATCTTCCCGTTTTTTTCCAGCGGTTTCAAAAATATCATCAAACATAAACGGTGCGGTGATAACGGTGGGTCCGCCATCAAATTTAAAACCATTCATTTCATAGACGTAAGCCCTTCCTCCGGGTTTATCTCTTTTTTCAAAAACGGTAACATTATGGCCTTTTGAGAGTAGTCTCGATGCAGTTGCGAGTCCCCCGAAGCCGCTGCCTATAACAATAATATTTTTTTTCATATGACTTGTTTACTGAGTTCAGCACATCCTAACTAAAAAAGGGGGGGAATCAATCCTGCAGAAACAAGAATTTTTCAGGGCTAATTTTCCATCTGCTTCACAAAGCCCTGAATACCATTTTCCAATAGCCCTTCTCTTGCGCGGCGGGCTTCTTGTACAGTATTGTAGGTTCCGTAATAGACCCTGTAAACGGTATTTCTGCCAATCTGTACTTTTTCAACTCTTGATCCGGATATACCGGAAGATTTTTGTTTTGCTTCGGATTCACGGGGAAAAGAGGCAATCTGAACGGTGAAAGTTTCCCGGCTGCTGATATTTTGCGTAGTGATTGGCCGGTCTCCCTCATCAATGAGGTGAAGAATTACTTCAGCGGTTCCAGGACCGATCATGTCGATTTCATTTGCGGCTTTACGGGAAAGATCGATGACACGATTGCCGACATATGGCCCCCGGTCGTTGATTCTCACAACCACAGATTTTCCATTCTCCCGGTTTTCCACGCGCACAAGGGTGTTGAAGGGCAGGGTTCTGTGCGCGGCGGTGTAATCATTCATGTTGTACACTTCGCCGTTTGCGGTAGGTTGTCCATGAAATTGTGTACCGTACCAGCTTGCAATTCCGGTTCCTACGATTCTGATACTTTCCTCATCAGCTCCGGCTCTTTTTACAATACCACAGGAACTGAGAAACATCATAAAAAGAAAAAGCAGAAGTAGAGATATGGTTGTATGTCTCAATGCCATGTTTTAAGTACCGGTAACCGGCCTTGAAAGACGCAAATTATAAATCATTCTGTGATTGTTTTAAACCTATAAATATATGAAAGAATTTAGAATTAACTCATTTTTATGAAAAGAGTTCCCTATCTTTTTTACGAATATATCTGTTATGACGGTTACTATCATTTTAATTGCTTTAAATGCAGTTGTTTCTTTAGCTGCTCTTTATGGTCCGGGAGTACTCCTGGAAAAGGGTATGTTGCGTCCGTACCGGACTGTCAGGATGCACACCTGGTATGAAGTGATCACGTCTGGTTTTTTGCACGCCAGCCTGACGCACTTGATTGTGAATATGTTTGTACTCTTTTTCTTTGGGGCTGTGATGGAGCAGGTTCTTGGTGTTTATCACTTTCTGGCTCTTTATTTCAGCGGGTTGGTTTTCTCCTCTATTCCTTCATTTATTTCGCACAGAAACAATCCTGATTACGCAACGATTGGTGCTTCAGGAGCCGTGGAGAGCGTACTTTTCAGCTATATTTTTGTATTCCCTACCGAAAAAATCATATTGGTTTTACTGCCGATTCCCATACCTGCCTGGGTATTTGGAATTGCATTTCTGGCATATAGCATCTACGAAGGAAAACGAGGAGCGGGGAATGTAAATCATGCTGCACATATAGCCGGTGCCATCTGGGGTATTTTGTACCTGATTCTTTTTGTGCCCAACACCGTTGATCACTTTCTCACCCTTTTTGGGCTGCTCTGATAATTAAACTCAGGTATTCCTGAAGCAGGAATACCTGAAGTTTAAAAAGTTGACACAACTTTAGTTTTCACGCTGTTGACATCCGGCAAAAGGGCAGTTGCGAAGTCTGGTTTTAACCGTTCTGATTCCTGAATTCCTGCATAAAGTCTACCAGCGCTTTTGCACTCTCCATTCCACAGGCGTTATAGATACTTGCACGGATTCCCCCAACACTTCGGTGTCCCTTCAGAGCTACCAGATCATGTTCTGCAGCTTCGGCAAGGAATTTTTTCTCCAGGTCTTCGCTCAGAAGACGGAAGGGGACATTCATTTTGGAACGAGAATTTTTATCCACAGTCCCGCGATAAAAATCGTCTCTGTCGATCTCGTTGTAGAGCAAGTCTGCCTTTTCAGTGTTAAATTTTTCGAAATAGCTGAGGCCGCCTTTCTGCTGAATCCACTCCAGCACATAGTTCACCATATACACTGCAAAGGAGGGAGGTGTATTAAACAGTTTTTCAATGTGGGTGTGGTAATTCAGAATGGTTGGAATCGGGGTGTTTTTCTGATTTTCAAGAAATGACTTGCGAACCATAACAACAGTTACCCCAGACGGGCCGAGGTTTTTCTGGGCGCCGGCATATATCAATCCGTATTTACTCAGGTCGATTGGGCGGGATAGAAAATCAGAGGAGGCATCACAAACCAAGGGTGAGCCGTTGGTTTCGGGGTCTGTTTGGTACTGTGTGCCGAAAATGGTGTTGTTGCTGGTGATGTGAGTGTACACCGGATTTTCTGACAACTGAAGTTCGCTGTTCTCGGGAATTCGCGTGTAGCTGAGCTCTTTTCCGGAAAAAGGAACATGTACGGTACCAAAAATTTTAGCTTCTTTGATCGCTTTGGAAGACCAGGAGCCGGTATCGATGTAATCTGCGGTCTGATTTTCGCTCAGTACATTGTATGGCACCATCATAAACTGGGTGCTTGCGCCTCCCTGTAAAAAAAGAATCTCCCAGTCATTATCAGCCCCGGTAATTTCTTTCAGGCGCTCTGTTGCCTGATTGTTTATTTCGGTGTACTCAGGGCTTCTGTGACTCATCTCCATAATGGATGCGCCTTTACCTTTGTAATTGGTAAGTTCCAGTTGAGCTTTTTCTAAGACTTCGAGAGGTAAAGTTGCCGGTCCGGCACTGAAATTGTGTACTCTGTTCATGATTTTAAAATGTATGTATGATTAATCCTGATTTGATTTTGGGCTCGAACCAGGTTGATTTGGGTGGCATTAGTTCACCGTGGTCAGAAACTTCGATAAGTTCTTTAATATTTGTTGGGTACATGCTGATTGCCAGGTCGTACTGGCCGCTGTCGGTCAGTTTTTCTAATTCTTTCGTACCCCGTATTCCGCCAACAAAGTGGATATTTGAATCGGTCCTTGGATTTTCAATCCCGAAAATCGGACTCAGGAGATGATCCTGAAGGCGTGCCACATCCAGTTTGGAAACCACATTGTTATCTTTCGCTGCAGGGAGTTCCATTTCCCACCATTGGTTATTATAATAGACAGAAATCGCGCCTTTTTCACTGGGTGATTTTTTGTCTGTTTTCTTCAGGTCAAACTCTTCTTTCAGTCTGAGAAAAGTTTCATCGGCAACGTTTTTTATGACCCGGTTGTAGGGCAGAATTTTCATCTGATCCATCGGGAAAAGCACTACGGGAAAGTAGTCGTACTCTTTCTCGCCGGGAGGGCTCTTATCCTCTTTGCGGAGTGCCTCGGCCACACGGGAGGCGCTTTTACAGCGATGGTGACCGTCAGCAATATAGAAGTTTGAGATTTCTGAGAATCCTTCCACAAAATCAACGGTGGAAAAAGTTTTCCAGATTCGGTGAATCACACCGCCTTCACCTTCATGCTCAATAAGCGGAGGTTGTGTGAGTGTCATTTTTTCAATATGAAAAGTGACGTCTGCCGTATCTTTAAATGTAAGCATAACCGGTTCGGCATGTGCCTGCTGAGTGAGAATGTGCCGGGTGCGGTCATCCTCTTTATCGGGGCGCGTGAGTTCATGCTTCAGTATAACGTCATTATCGTAATCCTGAACAGATGCACAAGTGAAAACACCAGTTTGTTTGTGGTTGGCAGTTTCAAGCTGGTAGATGTAAATTGCATGCTTCTCATCCTGTTGATAGAGATCGGAGCTAAGCAGGTTTTTCAGGTTTTCAGCTCCTTTTTCATATACCTTGTCGTCATAAATGGATATATCATCGGGAAGGTCTATTTCGGGCCTTATCACATGCAAAAAACTGTCAGGTTTTCCATCTGCCATCTGGGCTGCTTCTTCGGTGCTAATTACATCGTATGGTACACAGGCGACTTCATCCACTTTGTCGGTTCGTGGAAGCCAGCCTTTAAACGGGTGAATAATTGCCATTAAAAAAGTTCTTGTTTTCGTATTTTTGCTAAGCCTTAAGTATACAAACTCTTTTACTTTTCAGCGTATAGAATTCGAACATTAAACCAATATTTAATACCATGAGCGAGAATATTTCCTCAAACAATGAGAAACTGAATTCAGACCAGCAGCAGCAACTTCTTTTTATGATGCTTATACAGCAACACGAGCAAATTGCCATGATGGGAATGGGCAAAATTAAAAACCCTTCGACAGATGAAATCGACCGGGATCTTAAGTCGGCTAAGTTTGCCATCGACACACTTGTTATGCTTGAGAAGTTCACCAAAGGAAATCTTCCTAAAGAGATGAGTGCTTTTTTACAGCAAACACTTACAAATCTGCGCCTGAATTATGCAGATGAAAAAAAGAAAGAAAGTTCCGGGCAGGATGAGCCAAAAAAAGATTGATGCAACTCCGGTAACGGCTGCAGGCGGTGTTGTTTTTCGGGTAAATGATTCGGAAAGGCAGGTTCTCGTGATCAAACGAAATGGTTTTTGGGATCTCCCGAAGGGTAAACTCGAAAAGAATGAAGCTGTAAAGGAGTGTGCTTTGAGGGAAGTTGAAGAAGAAACCGGCCTTGAAGGTTTGAAACTGCACTCTTTTTTGTGCGATACTTACCACGAATATGTACAGGACGGAACAAAGTATGGAAAAACTACATACTGGTACTTAATGGAAGCAGGGAGAAACGAGGAGGATTTTCTGCCTCAGGTCGAAGAGGGAATTACAAACGTTGTGTGGGTTTCCCTTAAAGAAGCTCTTGACCTGGTTGAATTTTCCAATCTGAAGAAAGTACTTAATGAAACTATAAACAGAATATCCTGAAAAAGTCCTGAAAAACTGAAAATAAAAAAAAGGCGTTGATGGTTGGTTCAACGCCTTTTTT
>SLGL01000373.1 GCA_007123785.1 Balneolaceae bacterium | reverse complement strand
ACGGCCTGGGAGTCCTGGACGAAAAAAATGGTTCGGATGAAGCCGTTCAAGCAGCATTTGGAGCCTTACATCATCCGGTAACCGCCGTCAGAAGAGCCGCACTGATGACCCTTCCCCGGACGCAGGAGCTGCTGGATCATCTCCTCTTGGCAGATTTTCTTCCGAACCCCGATACTCCGGGAGATATGACCTATACCATGCCGGTGAACAGTATGATGGCTGCCGATCCTCAGTTGCGACTGGCCGCCTTGCTGGCTCTTGCCGATCTTCCATCTGATCCGAGATCGGCAAGGGCCATTGCAGAGATGATTCTCCTCGAAGAAAATGCGAACGACCGATGGATTCGGGATGCGGCAACCGCAGCAGCTTCAAAAAATCACGACTCTTTTTTACCGCGGATTTTAGAAAAAACACTCCCTGAAAATGCGGATAGTACGTTTAAGGCCAATGCAGCAACGGTTGTGGAACGTGTAACGAGGCACGTTGTACTTGGAGATGATCCCGGGCTGGCGGCGGATTTATTACCGGATTTGACAGATGCTGATCCGGCTTTTCAGTCAGGTTTTTTGAATGCATTGGCGGAACACTGGCCGGAAAATCATGTTCCGGAATTTACTGATCTGCAGAGAGAGATTATGCGAAACCTCAGAAGCAAAACAGCCGAAGGATTGCACGAATTGCTCGATAGAATTTCCGGGCACTGGGACAAACCCGATCTTTTCGGGCCGAGATAATAGTGTGGTGCTGCAGGCTATGTGGCGGGTAAATTGAAATTGAGATAGGGGCTGTACAATCTCTTCTCGGGAGGTTGTGAGAATATGAAATCCCAGAAATTTTGACTTAAAAAATTAAAGCCCCTGGATCGAATTCGTTGGTTTGTCTTACCGGACCCACCTCCCGGTCTTTCTTATCGTTATATGCGCAATTGTCATGCCGAGCATCTAATTTTGACTAAAAAGCGGGCAACACTATTGAAAAGGTAACAGTCCAAAAGTTCCTGACATTACCCATATAATACCCATATTTAAATGAAATTAATTGTAGCATACCGATTTAAAGTGTTAAGGAAATTTGTTGTTCATCCCGAGGCTTCGGGACGATCCAAAAGATCAAGCCTCCCTACGCTAAAGCTTCGGGAGACAGGACTGTGGATCAATTGCCACCGGACTGGTTCCTTCACGGGGCGGTGTGATTGTGGCCCAGGCCCCCGACGTCTTTTTTTAGAAAGATACCACGGGCGATGGGAGTTCTTGCATTGATTTGTAACCTTAAAAATGTAACCTTACCAAAACCTGACAGGGTATTTTCACAAAGCCTCTCGAGAGGGGAAAAGTCAGTCAAAAACTCGATTTGTAGTGAATTATTGATTGACGAGGAGGTGTGTTTACCAAGCTATGAAACTTGTCATCCAAATGATGGTAATTAATTCGTGTTAGACATCTGTCCAAATGTTTTCCAGTTTAACCAAAAATATTTATCATGTTGAAGAGTTCATCAGGACCTGACTTCGATTTTACATTGTGGTGAAAAATACTTGCAAAGGAGGGGACTTTTGAAGCACATGAATGGCGGTTTATAATCGAACTCAGGTTCAGGAGTCATCATCAATAATAATTACGCATGAAAACATACAGGTATCTGCTTTGGTTAAGTGCCATCGCATTATTTTCAATCTTCTCCCTGGCTTTTTACTGGAACAAGAGTGGTGAGAGTCGTCATGATGGTCACCCGTCACATTCGGCAGAATCTTCATCAGAGTTTACGGAGGGGCGTACTGTAACGGTCTCACCGGGAGATACGCTTGACATCAAATCGTTCGGGGCCGATTTTAGTTACGATATCACCCGGATCAATGCAAAAGCGGGATCAGAGCTGACATTGCGTTACATCAACTCCAGTGATATGCCTCACAATATTATCCTGGTGGGATCCGAAGCGGATATCCAGATCGTGGGAATTGCAGCACTTCAGGCCTTTCAAAACGACTACATACCCATGAACGAAGAGAACCGAATGCTGGCCTGGACCGAACTGGCAAGGCCGGGTGAGACTGTAAAAGTGACTTTTACCATACCGGAGCCCGGAGTATATCCCTACATCTGCACCTACCCGGGCCATTTTACCATGATGCAGGGGCGTTTACATTCAACGGAGTGAATTTCGGGTTCAGTGCTACTGCTATTGTTGTGTCAAGAAACTAATTTTGCTCAAAAACGGGGTAACACTTTTGAGGAGGTGACAGCAGGCTGGGGTGGGCCCGAAAGGGCTTGGAGCTCATCTGTCAGTGGCAGCCAGAAGTTTCGTAAGCTCCGAGTACAGCGATCACCCGATACTTTATCATTGCCATGGTATTATGTTGGAAACGGCTATTCCTTACCCGAAAACGTCCCGCCAACAAAGTTGTTAAAGGCCTGCACCGTCCCTGGTTCGGATTCCGTAGCCAGTTCTGATTTAAAGACATTTTTTGTGATCAAACAGGAATCTGCGGCATCCACCCGGCACGATTCCGTATTGTTGACACTGATGATGTGGGGGCCGGTTGTGGTAAGCCTTTCCGGGGAATTGATGCGAATATCTTTTTCTGATGAATCCCTTTTTCCGTTTCCGAATGCCGAATTTTCGATGATAGAGACGTTATCACTGTAATAGATCAGGATTCCGGAGAGATCACACTCTTTCACCGTATTGCCCTGCACAACTGAATGGTCGCAAAAATCGATACGGATGCCATGATTTTCTACACCTGAGAGGTAATTCCCCCGAACCTGGATATGCCTGATCTGTGAACCGTTTTCTTCCGAAAGAATGCGAATTCCCTCACCCGGTTCCGGGTAGTTGGTTTTCGTCATTCTGTTATTGATGATGGAAATATCTTCACAATCGGTTTCTGTTTTGGCTTCCATCAAAATCCCCTGGTTGCAGTTTTTGAAAAAGTTGTTTTCAATTTGAACGTGCTGCCAGTTTTGTCCGACAATCCCCTCCCGCTCAAGGTTGATAAATTCACAGTTTGAAATGGTGATATACTCGTGCAGGGCATCTTTCCGGGTTGAATGTGTGCCGATACCGGCAGTGTTCCCATTTTTGAATGTGCAGCGGTCAATGAGCACATTTCGGCAGGTGGTGTTATCGAACTCACCAAACCAGGGGAACATTCCTTCTGTACCCATCAGGTCGATCTGAATCATTTCGGTGAAAGCCCTGGTAAGAATCATTCCTTCAAAAAAGCAGTCGCGTATGGTGGCGCCGTCAATTGCATTGATTTCCAGATGGTGCCAGTTATAGACATCGAGTACCGTCAGATTTTGTACGGTGATATTTCGTGCATGGCCAAACCCAAGCGGAGTTACATTTGACGGAAACTCACGTGAATTTCCATCCCAGGTGCCGCCTTCCACAGTGATGTTGCTCTGCCCGTCGTAACCGGGCACATTTTCGGTTCCGTTAATCAGCATCGCATTGATATCGGCTTTACGGATGATCACCGCATTTCGGTCCAGATGTAATGTTGTATTCTCGTAGATAATGAGGATTTCGCTGATTTGATAAATACCTTCGGGTACGTAAACAATTTCGAGATTTTGCTCTCTGGCTGCATCCAGAGCCGCCTGGAGGGCATCGGAATCATCTGTTTCGCCCATTCCCCCCGCGCCAAACTCTTTCACATTCAGTACAGGTTTGAAGCCGGTTTCAACGGAGTTTGACTTTCCTGTTGCAGCAGTATTTTTACCACTAAAAGCCAGCGGAACCCCCATAGCTGTACCGGCTCCGAGTGCCATTGATTTTATGAATGATTTGCGTGAAGAGCTCATAATTATATTTTTTTGATTAGATCTTTCAGACGCTGTCATGAAATGATTTATTCTATATGGAGAGAAGGTATATCCCGGATATCGTTTCACACCTGTCCCGAACAAGGTGATCGGGAGGAATCGCTTCGCTCACAGTAAATTTATTAAAAAGAAGTGTAAATTATCGATATATAATACTTTATAGTCCAGATTTGGGATTTGCACCTTGACTTCATTTCGCTGCGCTGCATTGCGCTCGATGTGACGATATGGTTTTTTGCAGTGAAGCGTAATTTGGGCTCTGAGCTGTTTTTTTAATGTGTCCGGCGTATAGGTTTTCCTGCTTTGCCTGGTTGGGGGTTACGCCGGCAGGTGTGGTAGTTTTGAGTTTTTAGTGTTTAGTTTTAAGTTGTTGTCTATCAATAAATTTTAAACCACAAATAACAAACCCAAATCGTATAACCCTCACCCGGAATAAACCATGCTGTTTAAGAAGATGGTTTCAGAGAATGTAAGATATGGCCGTATAAGCTGGAAACGCCATGCACTTGAAAGGATTCTTGAACGTAATATCCTCAGGAAAGATGTTACAGATGTATTACAAAACGGGGAAGTGATTGAGGAGTACCCGGATGATCATCCTTTTCCCAGTATTTTAATTTATGGGAAAAGTGATGAGAAACCCTTGCATGTTGTTGTATCGATAGATACTGTAAATAAATGGTGCTATATTATTACTGTTTACCGGCCGGATTTAAAACATTTTGAATCAGATTATAAAACCAGAAAGAAATGAATAAAAAAACATATCCCGACACATGTCCTGTATGCAAGGGAACGATGGAAGCCGGTTCAGCTACGGTTACGGTAGATTATGGGCCCGGAGTTATTGTGGTGAGAAATGTACCGGCTACTGTCTGTTCTCAATGCGGGGAGGAGTGGATTGATGACGCTGAAGCGGAACGTATAGAGAAAATTGTTGAAGAAGCCAAGAGTAAAAAAACAATGGTTGAGGTTTTGTCATTATCGGCATGAAGAGTTAGGGGGGGTGAGTTTTGAGTGATGAGTTTTTAGTTATTGTCAATCCACAGTCCTCACGCCTGATAAATTGTTGTCGCTGAAATCTTTAGATATTCGATTGAACGATTGAACGACGTAGCGATATTCGATTTTATGGTAGGATAGAAGCGCAAACATACAGAAAACCTCCGGTGCGGTCGGGTAACGGAAAAATTTCAAGGCCTATTATGTTTAAACTCCGTTTTTACCTGTCAGGCGGCTGATGAAATTTTTCAATACGTCACCTGCCAGCCACCCTTCAACTACGCCGAGGCTTCGTAGAACAGGTGTTCCCGCCCATTGATTCAAGGCCGGGTAAACCATCATCAAAAAGGCAAAAATTATAATCATATTGCCGTTAATGGAGCTGAAAGAATGTGGCAAATGATCAAATCTCTGCTGATAGATTCCCGAGCAGACCGGGATGAGATGGAATTGCAGGAGAATCCAACAGAGAAGATTGTATAAGATATTTTAAAGCTGAACCGTTCAGCTATTAAGAATCAGTGTGCTGAAATCAATTATAAAAATCTTTCAAAAGACAGGACAAGTTTTTTTTAAATATTTCAGCTATTTTATCAAAATATTAATGCTGTATAATACCATAAAGAAGACGAAAAGTCAGTAGCGGCAATCATCGGACTTGTGATCGATTCTCACTGGGAATTTCGTGTTGCAGATAATGGTATTGGCATTGATCCGCATTTGGACGACTCCGTTTTTGATGTGTATTACAGACTTCACTCCAGAGACGAATTTGACGGACCGGAATTGGCTTGGCCGTTTGCTAGAAGGTGGTGGATTAGCATGGCGGGACTATTCGCATAGATTCGGCAAAAGGCATGGGGACAACGATACTTTTTTCAATTTCCAAAACAACCGGTACCGAATATGAAACAGATTGAAATTCTGCTTGTAGAGGATAATGAGGGTGATATTATGCTGATTACTGAAGCGCTGGATGAAGGAAAAGTTGTTAATTCACTTAACGTTACCAGGGATGGAGAAAAGGCCATCGATTATCTTGAAAAAAGAGGAAGTTATAAAAATGTCCCGACACCGGATTTAATTATCCTTGATGTAAATCTGCCTCGGAAAAACGGACATGAAGTGCTCGGATATGTAAAAGAAAGTGAGCATCTTAAACATATTCCTGTCATTATGCTAACGACATCCTCTTCCGAGAAAGATATCATCAAATCTTACAAGAACCATGCGAACTGTTATATCACCAAACCAATAGAATCTCTCGATTTTATACATGCTGTTACCAGCATAGAACAGTTTTGGATCAGTCTTGTTCAACTCCCAAAAACATAAGATTTCATGAAGAGACGAGATAATCGTGAGTTGCACCTGCTGGTTGTTGAAGATAACATCGGAGATTTTGTATTGGTTGAAGAGTTTCTGCTTGAAGAATTTGAGCAAATCCGGCTCAGTCATGTTACTACATTTCAGAAAGCAAAAACCCAAATAGAAAGTAATACCAAATACGATCTGATTTTACTGGATCTCTCCCTGCCAGACAACAATGGCGAAGAGCTTATTGATGATATGATGACGATAACTCACAGCACACCGGTGGTAATTCTAACCGGCTATACTGATCTCGCATTTAGTGCAAAATCGTTGGCAAAAGGTGTATCCGATTATCTTCTGAAGGACGAGCTCTCACCAACACTTCTTTACAAAAGCATTATTTACAGCCTTGAGAGAAATATTTTTTCTGCAAAAATCAAAGAATCTGAAAAAAATTACAGAGATCTGTTTGAACTGAGTCCCGAACCGATGATGCTCTTTTGTCTGGATACATATAAATTTCTAAATGTAAATCAGGCCGCAATTTCAAACTATGGATACAGTAAAGAAGAGTTTCTGTCAATGACACTGCTCGATATAAAGCCTGAAAAAGAGATTGAAAGCGCAAAAGATGTTATTCAGGAAACACGCCATGCTAAAAATATCACCCTGCAAGGCGAACACAGGCATGTAAAGAAAAATGGAGATATCATTTATGTGGAAATAACCGGCAGTTCGCTTGAATATGAAGGAAGAGATGTAAGAATTGCACTCGCCCGGGATGTAACTGAAAAACGCCGGGAAGAGGAAAGGTTAAAACTGCTTGAATCTGTAATTACACACTCAACCGAGGCGGTTGTCATACTTGAGGCGGAACCAGATAAAAAAGAGGGTCGGAGAATTCTGTATGTTAACCAGGCATTTACCAATATGACTGGATACAATTCTGATGAAGTTACAGGCAAGACTCTTCATTTTTTGAACGGGCCGAAAACCGACCAGGATCAGTTGGAGAAATTAAGACAGTCGATGAAAAGGTGGGAAATCTGCGAAGTGGAATTGCTCAACTATAAAAAAGACGGAACAAGGTTCTGGATCAATACCTCAATGGTACCAGTTGGAAAAGGTGAAGACGGGTATTCTCATTGGGTGGCAATTGGCCGGAATATTACCGATCAGAAAATGCATGAGCAACAGCTTCAGACCACCATCCAGGAGAAGGAAGTACTGCTTTCGGAAATTCACCACAGGGTGAAAAATAATCTTGCTGTGATTTCCGGAATGATGCAGCTGCAGGCCTTCGATGAAAAAAACAGAGAAGTTCAGTTGCGGTTATATGACAGTATTTTCCGCATCCAGACAATGGCCACTATTCACGAATTGTTGTATCAGTCGGAAAGCTTTTCACAACTTATGTTTTCTGATATTATTGAGAAGCTTGTGAAAGGTGTAAATGATACGCTTGAGAGTGGAAAAGATATCGATCTTGTCATTGATAAAGCAGAAATTGAGCTTAATATTAACCAGGCGATTCCCTGTTCATTAATTATTAACGAGGTCATAACAAACATCTACAAACACGCATTCACCGGAAGAGACCATGGCCGCGTAGATGTTAAAATTTCGGAACAAAACGGAAAGGTTATTTTGAAAATTGCAGATGATGGTGTCGGGCTGCCGGACAATTTCATTATTGATGATTCCGGGTCACTTTGAATGCATATTATTAAAATACTTGTAAGACAGCTTGAAGGTACATACAGTTTCGAAAGTGATAAAAATGGGACGGAATTTAATTTTGTCTTTAAGAAAGTACAGAAAAAGGGAATTGGCAGTTCCAAAATGGATACGTTGCACTAATGTGATGTCAACGATCAAATGACGTAAAAACCCGCAATGGTTTTTCTTCAAAAAGGCTGCATTATTCCATTCTTACTGCCATTGGTGATAAGGAAATCCCGACGCTTCGGGACGGGTTACTTGCAAAACTTCTGTCTTGACACAACACTAATGTCATGTCAAATGACGGGGGAGTCATCAGGCGAGTCGATCTGAGATCATCCCAATCATCTAAAATGCTTCATTTTTCAAAAAACTCGTCAAATGACATTCTGAACTTTAGCCGAATCTTTACGCTACCAATGACAGATGAACTCCCAGCCCTTTCGGACCCACCCCAGCCCTCCTTGTCCCGACACAAAAAGCGTGTCGGGACAAGGAGGGAGCCTGCTGTCTCCTTCTCAATAGTGTTGCCCCGCATTTGGGCAAAATGAGTGGTTTGGGATGAGCAATAAGTTGTTTATGCTTTAAAATGAAATCCGGGT
>SLGL01000363.1 GCA_007123785.1 Balneolaceae bacterium | reverse complement strand
TTGAAGTTGAAGATACAGGAATTGGCATTTCTAAAGATCAAAAAGAGCACCTGTTTAAAGCATTTTCACAAATCGATTCTTCCATCAGGCGGCAGCACGGAGGTACAGGCCTGGGATTAATTATTTCAGAAATGCTGGCGAAAAAAATGGGCAGTTCAATCGACTTTGAAAGTGAAGCTGGAGTGGGAAGCCGGTTTTATTTTACATTAAAAAAGGAATACAGAAAACTGAAAGATAACAGGACAGACAAAGGTAAAAATTTACAGGAGAAAGAAAGAAAGTTTGAGCCTGACTCAGATGAAGAACCGGTTATTCTGATTGCAGAAGATACTGAGCTGAATCGCATGCTGGTTCGATTGGTTATTTCAAAATACTTTCCAAAAGCTGTGATTATAGAGGCAGTAAACGGGAGGGAAGCAGTTACAGCCTGTAAGGAGCACAAACCCGACCTTATTTTTATGGATATTCAAATGCCTGAGCTCAGTGGTTATGAAGCTGTGAAGGAAATAAGGTCAGCAGATGATGAATTCAGCCGTACGGTTCCAATCGT
Organism: Balneolaceae bacterium; assembly: GCA_007123785.1. Taxonomy (GTDB): domain Bacteria; phylum Bacteroidota; class Rhodothermia; order Balneolales; family Balneolaceae; genus Rhodohalobacter. The sequence goes on along the minus strand of SLGL01000363.1, from coordinate 7,939 downwards.
AGCCCTTACAGCCGGAGCTTCTGTCGATGTAGAAAAAAAATGCATGGATGCGGGAATGAATTACTACATTTCAAAACCATTTCGTGATTATCAGATCAAAAAAACGATAGACAGATTTGTATTAAAGGAAGAGTAAAATTCAGGAAAAAAGTCTGACACTTTATTTTCCTCCGATACTATCCCACACCAAAAAATTCCGACTTTTCCTTGAAATAGGGTTCAAAAACGGCTTTCAGGTGCTCATGTTCGGATTTCGAAAGATCAGTGTCTGACCGGATTAGTTGCCATGCATCGTTTTTTGCTTGTTCCAGCAAAAGGCGGTCTTCAATAATATCAGCGTATTTAAATTCGGGTAGGCCACTCTGTTTGGTGCCAAGAAAGTCGCCCGGGCCACGAAGTTTCAGGTCGGCTTCGGCTATTTCAAAGCCATCACTGGTTTCTACCAGTTTTTTCAGTCGGTATCGCCCGTCGCGGCTCAGCCTGGAACCAGGCATCAAAATACAGTAACTCTGTTTTCGTCCCCGTCCGATACGTCCCCTCAGTTGATGAAGCTGCGACAATCCAAACCGTTCAGCGTGTTCAATTATCATGATAGAGGCATTTGGCACATCAACGCCAACCTCAATCACTGTAGTAGAAACGAGAATGCTGGTTTTCCCTTCCACAAACCGTTTCATAATCTGTTCCTTCTCTTCCGATTTCATCTGCCCATGCAGCAGTTCAATGGAGACTTCAGGAAAGCGCCGTTTTAGTTTATCAAATCCCATGGTAGCATCTTTCAGGTCCATCGCTTCTGATTCTTCAATCAGAGGAAAAATCACATACACCTGATCTTCGTCCTGTACACTTTTTTCCAGGAATTGGTACACCTTTTCCCGCTCCTTGTCAGACCGTACAGCCGTTTTGATGGGCTTTCGTCCGGCTGGCAAATCTTTGATGATGGATATGTCCAGGTCACTGTAAATGGTCATGGCCAGTGAGCGGGGAATAGGGGTTGCCGACATCACTAAAAGGTGTGGATGATCCCCTTTGGTAAGAATTTCATTTCTCTGTTTTACACCAAACCTGTGCTGTTCGTCGATCACAACAAGGCCGAGGTTGTTGAATTTCACACTTTCCTGGAAAATGGCGTGTGTACCAACTGCGATTTGACAGTTTCCACCTGAAATGTCTGCATGAATATCGCGGCGGAGACTGGCCTTTTGTCCGCCGGTAATCAACCGGAAACGCACACCCAATGGTTCCAGTAATTTTTTTAATGTAAAGTAGTGTTGCTCTGCCAGGATTTCAGTTGGTGCCATCAACGCAGCCTGGCAGTCATTATCCACAGCCATCAGCATAGCCCCGATAGCCACGATGGTTTTTCCCGCTCCCACATCGCCCTGTATCAGCCGGTTCATCTGAAAGCCAGACTGCAAATCTTTTTTGATGTCGGACAGTGCATTTTTTTGTCCATCTGTAAGTGTAAAAGGCAAGATCTTTCTGAAAAATTCGAGTGTCAGTTTGCCGGGTTCAAGCAGTGATCCTTCAGTTCGTTCTATTCGTTCGTTTTTTATTTTGGCCATGCTCAGCTCAAAAAGAAAAAGCTCTTCAAATTTAAAGCGTTCAAGAGCTTTCGAGGCCTCTTGCCGGTTTTTCGGTTTGTGAATGGTTTGAAGTGCTTGGTGACGCTCAGGAAATTGATACTTTGAAAGCAGCTCTTCGGGCAAATATTCCCGGGCTTTTACAGAGTCAAGTATCTGATCAATGAAGCTCTCAATAATTTTATTGGAAATGTAAGCTTTGGAAAAGTGTTTGTTTGAAGGATAGATCGGGATAAGGGTATCCAGCTTCTCCACTTCTTCGGGGCTGCCAAGATGATCGATCTCGGGGTGGGCCATGCTCATAAAACGCCCATACTGTTTTGCAGTTCCGAACAGGGCAACCCACTCGCCCTCTTTAAACTGTTTGATGAAGTACTTCCATCCTTTAAAATATACTGCTTTCAATGATGCGGAGTGATCCTGTACAATTACTTCGAGCCTTTTATTTTTATTATAACCGGTAACATTTACAGCTTTTACGCGCCCGACAACAGTTACCGGTTCAGATTCGCCTGAAAGATATCGAATAGGTTTTACGTTAGACTTGTCGATATATCGTCTCGGGAAAAAATAGAGCAGGTCTATGGGCTTATCAATACCCGAATGCTGCAGTGCTGTGAGTCGTTTTTGGCTGAGATTATGGAGGTCTAATAACTTCAAATTGTTATATTGATTTGTATCAGTATAATAATATAATTTTCTTAAAAAGTGGCTTAATTCCCTTTAAATGTAACGATTACAAGTTTAGTCAGACTTTCAGTAAAAAAATTGAGAATTTTATTGCAAATTAAAGTGCAAAATTGCTACCTTTATGAGCTATTGATTATACGATAAACAAATAAGGTAAATCTGTGCCTACAATACAACAACTCATTCGCAAAGGTAGAAAAAGCAAACCTACTAAAACAACTGCACGTGCACTGCAAAGCTGTCCGCAGAAGCGTGGTGTTTGCACTCGTGTTTATACTACTACTCCCAAGAAACCGAATTCGGCTCTGCGTAAGGTGGCAAGGGTTCGGCTTACAAACGGCATTGAAGTAACGGCCTATATTCCCGGTGAAGGACATAACCTTCAGGAACACAGCATTGTGCTGATCAGGGGTGGCCGTGTAAAAGATTTGCCCGGTGTTCGCTATCATATAGTTCGCGGAACACTTGATACGGCTGGTGTTGAAGACCGTAAACAGGGCAGGAGCCACTACGGTACCAAGAAACCAAAAGGGTAATCAGTATTTTTTAACCTTCATTATTTGATATGCGAAGAAGAAAAGCAGAAAAAAGAGATTTACAGCCCGACCCAATTTTTAATGACAAACTCGTAACAAGATTTGTTAACAATCTGATGCGGGATGGTAAAAAGGGTGTTGCAAGAAAAATTTTATATCAGGCATTTGCCATGATTGAAGAAAAAACAGGTGAGCCGCCAATTGATGTTTTTAAATCTGCGCTCAGTAATGCCACACCGGTTGTTGAGGTGAAGAGTCGCCGTGTTGGTGGTGCAACTTATCAGGTTCCTGTTGAAGTGAGAACCGATAGGGGAACGGCCTTGGGAATGAGATGGATTATCCGGGCTTCCCGACAAAGAAATGATAAGTCGATGGCGATCCGTTTGGGACGCGAATTAATTGATGCATCCAAAAACGAAGGCGGAGCCGTTCGTAAGAAGGATGAGACACACCGAATGGCCGAAGCGAACAAGGCTTTTGCTCATTTCAGGTTCTAAATTTTTTAAAACTCAGTTAACACCATAAAAACAATGTCTGAAGTAACGACAAAAACAGACCCGAAAATTATTGACCGTATTCGCCGTACCCGTAACATCGGGATTATGGCGCATATTGATGCCGGTAAAACAACTGTAACCGAGCGGATTCTTTTTTATACTGGTCGTAGTCACCGTATGGGTGAAGTGCATGATGGCGCTGCTACGATGGACTGGATGGAGCAGGAGCAGGAAAGAGGAATTACAATTACTTCTGCAGCAACGCACTGTATCTGGAAAGATCACCGAATCAATATTATAGATACTCCGGGCCACGTGGATTTTACTGTTGAAGTTGAGCGGTCACTCCGTGTTCTTGATGGTGCAATTGGAGTATTTTGTTCAGTAGGAGCTGTGCAGCCTCAGTCTGAAACCGTATGGAGACAGGCTAACAAGTACAACGTTCCGAGAATGGCATTTGTGAACAAGATGGACCGCACAGGTGCAGACTTCTATAATGTTATTGAGCAAATGAGGGAGAAACTGGGTGCTAACCCAATCCCGATTCAGATCCCGATTGGTGCTGAGGAAAACTTCCAGGGTGTTGTTGACCTTATAAATATGCAGGGTATTGTCTGGGATGATGAATCTTTAGGTGCCAAATACGATATTGTTGACATTCCCGCCGATATGAAGGAAAAGGTAGTGGAATTCCGAAAGATTATGCTGGAAGCCATCGCCGATCATGATGATGATCTGATGGAAAAATATTTGATGGAAGAAGAAATTTCTGAAGAAGAGATCAATGGAGCTATCAGAAAAGCTACTCTTGCACGAGATATTACCCCTGTACTTTGCGGTACTGCTCTTAAAAACAAGGGTGTTCAGATTCTTCTTGATAAAGTCATAGAATATCTGCCAAGTCCGCTCGATGTAGATGCGGTAAACGGCCAGGAACCAGGCAATCCCGAAAATAAGATGACAAGAGAGGCCGATGTAAATGCTCCGTTTGCAGCACTTGCATTCAAAATTATGACAGACCCTTATGTGGGTAAACTCACGTTTTTCAGAGTATATTCAGGAACACTTGAGAAAGGCTCTTACATTCTGAACTCAACTACCGGTGATAGAGAAAGAATCGGGCGGTTGCTTGAGATGCACGCAAACGATAAAAAAGATATTGACGTTGTTCGCGCTGGTGATATTGCCGCAGCAGTTGGGGTGAAAAAGGTGAACACGGGAGATACATTCTGTGATGTGGATCACCCAATACTCCTCGAGAAAATTACTTTCCCGGAACCTGTGATTAAGCTAGCTGTAGAACCCAAATCGAAGGCTGACGCAGAAAAGCTAACAACAGGACTTGTAAAACTTGCCGAAGAAGATCCTACATTCAAAGTTTCTACAGATGAAGAAACCGGGCAAACGACTATTGCCGGAATGGGTGAACTTCACCTCGAAATTATTGTAGACCGATTAAAGCGTGAATTCAAGGTTGAGGCAAATGTTGGTCAGCCACAAGTATCTTATCGCGAGACTATTACAAAGCCTTTCGAACATAAAGAGGTTTACAAGAAGCAGACTGGCGGACGTGGTAAATTTGCAGATATTTCGTTTGAAATTGGCCCTATTAATCACTTCGATCAATATGCTGATGATGACAAAAAAGTTACCATGAGTGAAGGTTTTAAATTTGTGAATGAAATTGTGGGAGGGAACATACCACGCGAATATATCCCCTCTGTTGAAAAGGGTTTTCGCGAATCGATGAAAAATGGTATTCAGGCCAATTACCCCGTGCAAAATATTGGAGTACGGTTATTTGACGGCTCCTACCATGATGTGGACTCTGATGCATTTAGTTTTGAGCTTTGTGCAAGACTTGCATTCAGAAATTCAGCAAAAAAAGCCGGTCCCCAGTTACTGGAGCCTGTGATGACGGTAGAAGTCACGACTCCTGAAGACTATATGGGTGATGTGATTGGTGATATTAACGGACGCCGTGGTATTATCCAGAAAATGGATAACAACCCTGAAGGGTCACTTGTGAAAGCGAAAGTACCTCTTTCCGAGATGTTTGGATATTCCACTGATCTTCGTTCACTTACACAGGGACGTGCAGTTTATTCGATGGAATTTGCAGAATATGTGCCTGTGCCCGAAGCAAAAGCACAAGAAATAATTGAACAACAAGCCTAAAAATTTAAAATTGTACTAACCATGGCAAAAGAGACATTTCAGCGTACCAAGCCCCACGTGAACGTAGGTACGATCGGTCACGTAGATCACGGTAAGACCACGTTAACGGCAGCGATCACAACGGTGATGGCGAGGACCTATGGTGGGGTTGCCAAGAAGTTTGATGAGATTGATAATGCACCTGAGGAGCGCGAGCGTGGTATCACGATTGCGACGGCTCATGTGGAGTATGAGACCAATGAGCGTCACTATGCGCACGTTGACTGTCCGGGCCACGCCGACTATGTAAAGAACATGGTTACCGGTGCTGCTCAGATGGACGGGGCGATTTTGGTTGTGGCGGCCACAGATGGGCCGATGCCGCAGACCCGCGAGCACATTCTTTTGGCGCGTCAGGTAGGTGTTCCTGAGATTGTGGTGTTTATGAACAAGGTAGACCTGGTGGACGATGAGGAGCTTTTGGAGCTGGTGGAGCTGGAAGTTCGTGAGCTTTTGAGTTCCTATGAGTTTGACGGAGACAACATTCCTGTGATTCAGGGCAGTGCCCTTGGCGCGCTCAATGGAGAGGCGCAGTGGGAGGAGAAGATTGTAGAGTTGATGAAGGCGGTTGATGAGACGATTCCTACTCCCGAGCGGGATGTGGACAAGCCGTTTTTGATGCCGGTTGAGGATGTATTTTCGATTACAGGGCGTGGAACGGTAGCAACGGGCCGTATTGAGCGTGGAGTGATCAAGCTCAACGATGAGGTTGAGATTGTGGGAATTGTTGAAGACCCGATGAAGAGTGTGGTTACCGGTATAGAGATGTTTCGCCGGCTGCTGGATGAGGGTCAGGCCGGAGACAACGCCGGTATTCTGCTTCGGGGCATTAACAAGGAGCAGTTGCAGCGCGGTATGGTATTGTGCAAGCCGGGCAGCATCAAGCCTCACAAGGTATTTGAGTGCGAGGTGTATGTACTGAGCAAGGATGAGGGAGGGCGTCACACGCCGTTTTTCAAGGGTTATCGCCCGCAGTTTTATTTCCGTACCACAGATGTGACCGGTGCCTGTGAGCTCCCAGAGGGAGTGGAGATGGTGATGCCGGGAGACAATGTGAAGATGGATGTGAAGCTGATCCAGCCGGTGGCCATGGAGCCAGGATTGCGGTTTGCGATACGTGAAGGCGGACGCACGGTAGGCGCCGGTGTGGTAAGTAAAATTAATGACTAAACAGATTTAGCACGTGGCAACACAACAAAAGATCAGAATTAAATTAAAGTCATACGATCATAACCTGATTGATAAATCAGCAGAAAAGATCATTCAAACCGTAAAATCTACCGGTGCTGTTGTATCGGGGCCTATACCGCTTCCGACCAATAAAAATATCATCACCGTTAACAGATCCGTTCACGTAGATAAAAAATCACGCGAGCAGTTTGAATACCGATCACACAAAAGATTGATTGATATTTTATCTACAGGTTCTCAAACCGTTGATGCACTGATGAAGCTTGAGCTTCCGTCCGGTGTCGATGTTGAAATCAAAGTTTAAGATAATCCTATAAAGACAGTAAAATGAGTGGATTAATAGGAAAAAAATTGGGGATGACAAGTATTTTTGATGACCTCGGGAGAAGTATTCCGGTAACCGTTATTGAAGTTGAACCATGTGTCATTACTCAAATAAAAACCGAAGAAACAGATGGCTACAATGCTGTTCAGATTGCCGCTTTTGATAAAAAGGCAAAAAATGTCTCGAAAGCACTTGAAGGCCATTTTTCCAAAGCCGATAGCGGCCCGAAAAAAATTGTGAAGGAAATCAGGGATTATATTCCCGAAGGCCTTGAGCTTGGAGATGAAATCACAATTGACGACGTATTCAACGTAGGTGATTTGATTGATGTTCGAGGTGTCACCAAAGGAACCGGCTTTACCGGAGTGGTAAAACGGCACAATTTCAAAGGAGTTGGAGACCGTACCCACGGTCAGCATAACCGCGAACGTGCCCCGGGATCTATCGGCCAGGCGTCTGATCCATCAAGAGTTTTTAAAGGAATGAGAATGGCAGGGCGTGCCGGCAATCAAACAACAAAAATTAAAAACCTCTCTGTGGCAAAGATCCTGAGTGAATCAAATATGATTCTCGTTACAGGTTCTGTGCCCGGTGCGAAAGGGGGTTATCTGGAAATTTTTAATAAATCAGAACAAGTAGCCTCATGAAGCTGACGATTTATAAAACTGATGGCAGCAGCAGCGGTAAAAAGGCGGAACTAAACGATTCCATTTTTGGAATTGAACCGAATGAAACCGTTCTGTATGAAGATGTTCGACGTATACTGGCCAATAAACGCCAGGGAACAGCCAGTACTAAAGAAAGAGGAGAAGTGCGTGGTGGTGGACGAAAAGCGTACAAGCAGAAAGGAACAGGTATGGCACGTAGATGTTCCATCCGTTCTCCACTTCTGAAAGGTGG
>SLGL01000451.1 GCA_007123785.1 Balneolaceae bacterium | reverse complement strand
CCTTCTTCTGCCCATCCCTGCTCCTCATTTCTCCAGGGAATGTCATCTTCGTTGTTTACCAGCGGCATGGACCGGTACACTTCCTTGTCACGTACGATCTGAGAAATTTCGGTGATTCGCTCGTGATTTTGCACGCCATTTCCGTGTATCAATACGAAATCTGATACCTCTACAATATTATCGTGTGGAACTCCGCCACCGGCAAGTGAGGTACTGACATAGAGCCTCCGCCCATCCACTTCAATATTTTTAACGATGTTTATCAACTCATGAACCCGGTCGCACCGAAGGATCGCATGATCATAAGCCCTTACACTACATTCATTGTTGATCTCTACAATCACATTCGTATAACCGGATTCAAGCACCCAGTTGGCAGCATTCCTCACAGCCATTTTTACAGCTTCTTCATCCTGCAGAATATCGTCTTCTCCAAAATAGAAAAAACCTAAAATCACCACCATTCCCAATTCATCAGCCCGATCGAGGATTCTTTCAGCCCTGTGCATAAATGGCTCTCTGAGAGAACCATCAGCATTGAATGATGAGTTATCCCACGGAAATCCGCTGCAGTAACCATACGGACAACCACCTTGCAAATTCAGTGTAAAACCAAGCAGACCATGCTCCCGCCAGGATGCCATTGCCTGAACAAATTCATCGGTATTTCTGTCGGAGTCCCATTCGCCGGTATCCGGATAGTTCCATTGGCCTCTGGTTTTTTCATTCAAATCGTCAAATATTCCCTGAACCAGACGGGCATTCATCAGCAAACCTTCCACTGGATATTCTCCGCCATAGGAAGTTACCCAGGTTTGTCCTTCATAGGTTGGCGATCCGTTGATGTAAAACTTTTCGCCATTTATAGTAACTTCAGTCTGCCGATCTGAAGTTTTTGTTTGGTTTTCTGAATATTGATCAGATGCTACAACCGTGCTTGTGATAGTCAAAAAACATAGAAAAACATAAATACAGATGGATGACTTTTTCATGGCTGATTCCTGTGAATTACTTGTGATGTAGCATTAGTATATGAAAAGAGAAGGAATCAATCACTACAGTTCTCTCGACCATAATGTCGTATCATAGATAATGCGACGCGTAATCCATTACCCAATCTGAAATATCGCTATACGACTGTAAACCTGTTTCATTTTCAGAATCAAAAGTTTCCTGTGAACCTTCACATCCAAAGAAAAAGATTCTTGAAAATCCGATAATCAGGAAAACTCTGAAATAAATGGATTTCAGTGAGATTATATGTCGTTATTTTTTAAATGAGAAAAGTGATTTAGGATTTTCCTGAAAGATCAGATTAAAGTATTCACCTAAACCCAACTTCTCTAGATCTTCCCTGAACCTTGTAACCAAAAAGTCCAGTCCCGGCTCACCCCCGTACGACTTCCAATAGGTATGTTTGGCTGCATCCATTCCCATTGTAATTTGCAGGGGAAATCCTGGCAACAGTTTTTCAAGCAATTTGTACGTCCAGTTCTCTTCACCCGGTATCCAGCGGAAGGCGCTGTCGTACTCCACAAAAACTCCCGATTTTAAAATTTCGCGGTTATACTCCACGTCTTTAAACCGGTCTACATGAGAAAGGACCAGATGAGACAGATCGGCACCGAACCGGTCAAAAAGTTCAATCTGGGCCAGTGCATGTTTTCCGTAATTTGTGTGCGTTAAAACAGGTGCACCGGTCTGCAGTTGAGCATTTACCACAGCCCGAAATATTTTTTCCTGATGCTTTGTGATTGGCTCATCTCCTGTAGCCAGTTTGATTATTCCAGCCTTGTGAGGACTGCGTTCCACAATCGGCCCGCCGTAATCGTGGAAGTCAATTCCTTTTTCGATATCATCCACAAAAAGCTGTGTAAGCTGATCTTCCGAATAATGATACCGCCAGTGATCAGACGGATAATAGATTTCAAGGTGAATGCCCGTAGCTGCAATAATCTGTATACCCGAACGGCGGGATACTTCTGCCAGCTTTCTGATGTTCCGCCCCGAATTTACAGGCATAGTATCCACCATCGTGCGAACGCTCTGCTGGCGCAATAGCTGTAACTCTTTCACAATTTTATCCAGATCGTTGAGAAGCAGATTCTTGTCATGAACCGTCGGATAACTATCATCAATCACGATGTGTTCGTGGGAGTAACACAAACCCAGTTTATCGGAGGAGATATCGCCCAATATGGTTCGGATGAAGGGAAATGTGTGTGTTGAATTCATTTATCTGAGTTTGATTAGAGAACCTTTGCCAAGTACATCACTCTGTTGCACTATATGCCACTAAAGAAAAAAAAGCCCCCCAGACGGACAGGACCTTGAAACGTTCGCATTTAGTGTTTGGCTTTTCAATTTCCAAGCCTTCATTTTTTACATCACCAACGCAACTCTGACAGGACCTGTCGGACACTGTCAGGTTGCTATATTTGATTGTTTTTCCAACCGTTACGACTGGTATCGGCTTTTTTGTTTGGCACTTCGAGGATAGCCCCAAGATCAGCCAGTTTTATTCTCAGCCTATCTGCATCCAGCTCACTTGCTCCGCTATCTGTTTCGAGCGAGAGCAGTGCAGCGGTTCCTGCGGCCTGCCCCATCGACATGGTCTGGGCCATCGATCGGCAGGAGGCGTGAGCATCGTGCGTGGCGGAGAAACAGCGCCCGGCAACCCATGCGTGAGTGCTCCCCTGGGGGACGAGAGTCTGATAGGGAACTCCGTAGACATCGCCGCCGGGAATATACTCCCAAACCGTCTCCGGTTCACCATCTTTTCCCTTCCGGTGATCTTCAATAGGAGCACCACAAAAGAATACATCCTGATCTGATTTTTTAGCTGATATACAATCCTTTTTCGTCAGACGGTACTCACCATATACCCGTCTCGTTTCTCTCACACCGATCTGATGAGACATCCCGATGATTTTTGCCTCCTCATAACCAGGCACCATATCTCTTAAAAAATTTTCATAAATAAATGCCTGCCTGCGTCCTTCAATCTCTGCATTTGTCAGATCGTGGATTTCCAGTGCCATCAGGTCAGCCACTTTTACGGCCACCGTGGAGATACAATCTTTCTGAACCATCTCATGAGCGGAGCCTGATTTTCTCGGCAGCGGATGGATACCTTTCTCCACCGCTTCGGCCATTTTTTCTTTCATCATAGATTTCCCACCGGCCTCCCGGAATCGTTCCAGATCAACCTTTGCCATCCGAAAGGTCGTGGTCATGCTTTGGGCTGGTTCCAGTTCACCTGCCAGTTCATACGGAAGATTACTCAGGTGACAAAAATCGGCATCGCCGGAGGCATCGATCACCCGACGGGCCTTAATTTTATAGAATCCGCTTTTGTGCCATACAATGCAGATTGTTTCATCGGCTTCTGACTTTTCAACATCAACCAGCACTGTATGAAAAAAAAACCGGACACCGGCCTGCATAAGCTGATTGTCCCACACGGTTTTTAGCCGTTCAGGATTGTAGGTCACCCCTGTCCCTGCACCGTATGTATTGGGGCGCAGAAAAATATCATTTGTTTCATCCAGTGAATTCACAATGCGGTCGGGAATACCTGAGACAATTTTTTTGGGATGATCTCCAGGTGTGAAAAATCCGTAAAATGTATCGAGCATCTGCGTGGAGGTTCCGCCGGGAAACCCATATCTCTCAACCAGCAGAACACTGCGTTTTTCATCTTCTCTTGCTGCAAGTGCGGCCAGGCAACCCGCCGAACCGCCCCCGATAACAAGAATATCTGTTTCAGCGAGAACCGGTATGTTGCTGTAGTTGAAGATATTCATTCAAATATTTTTGATTCGAAATAAACCTGCAATGTTTCAACACAGAAACTTTGCAGGTTTTATTATGATTCCTGATTCCCTGCATTTTCATACAGTTTCGCCATTCGGCGGGCGTGTTCATCATATGCACTTTCAAACAGTTCGGCTGATCGCTCTGCACCCACAACTGAACCTCCGGTGAGTACTTTGGGCGGTTGTCCGGCATCTGTCAGCCGATGAGCTACTTCCGCTTTGATGGAATTGACCAGCAGAATTCCACCAACAGATGAGCCGGGTGCTACGGGCGTATCGAGATTTTCGATCTTTACCATCGCATCACCGACCGGGGCGCCTGTGTCAAGAATCAGGTCGGCGAAATCACCCAGTTTTTTTCCGTCGCTTCGCTTGCTGGTACTGGCAGCGGAATGATCTTTGGTCAGAATGGCAACCACTTTCACTCCTTTTTCCTGGAAGAGTTCAGCCATCTCAACCGAAACAACACTGGTTCCGCTCGAAGAAATGATCATAGCACTGTCCATATTATTTACATCGAAATTTCTGAGGATACGCGCGGCAAAACCGGATACATTTTCAAGAAACATCGCCTGACGCTGTCCGTTCGCCCCCACCACAAGATTATGAAACGAAAGAGAAAGCTCCACGATGGGATTAAATCCTGGAAATGAACCATAACGCGGCCACATCTCCTCCACCATAATCCGGCTGTGACCCGAACCAAACAGATGTACCATCCGGCCAGCCAAAATGGTTTCGGCAAACCAGTCTGCAGCCTGCTGAATCTGAGCCGCCTGATTTTCAACCGTTTCGATGATTTGTTTTGATTTCTTTAAATACTGATTCAATGGGGTCATTAAAAAACGATTATTCACATTAATAATTAGTTTTATCCTGGATTATTCATAAATACTCTGAATGGACACTCCTGTTGAGGGGTATCAGATAAAATTGGATTGCAAATACTGTTTTATCAACAGTCCAAAGGGACGAAGCCAGCGTTCATCTGCGAGTATGAAAATAAAAGTAAACCTCTTATGTTGGATGTTTCTTCTTATCATTCCGGTTTCTGTTTTAAAAACGATAATGCAAAACCGGCGGCACCAATCGCTCCTGCATCGTTCTGAAACCGAGCTTGTCTGACAGGAGTTTTCACCCCGGCAGGTCGCCACTCCACATCATCCAGAAACCGTTCGAGTGGTTTGATCAGATCTTCGCCTGCCCGTGTGATGCCCCCTCCCAGAATCACCAGTTCTGGTGCAAATGCATTGATCAGTGATCCGATTCCCAGCGCCAGATTACGAACCGAATCGAGCCAGAGCCAGGAGGCAAATAAATCACCGTTTTGTGCATCATTCAGAAGTATATCCGTGGATAAATATTTACCATTAGAACGCCGCTCAAGTGAGGCGTTGCCGATCGCTTCTTCCAGAGTTCCGGGCATTCCGGTAATTCCGCGGTAGCCTTTTTCATTCAGACAGATGTGCCCCAGATGTCCCGCCCGCTGAAAGTGCCCCTGGTACAATTCACCGTTGATTAAAATACCGCCTCCCACACCTGTACCGAGGGTCAACATCACAACGTGTCGGAACCCTTTCGCGGCACCAAAAGAACTCTCAGCTATCAGCGCTGCCTGCGCATCATTAAGTACTTTTACAGGGATTTCTTCAAGCGCGAGAAAATCATCCCAGTAAAAATACTCCAGTCCCTGTAAGCGTCCCGGCATACAGGCGATACTACGGTTGGATTCATCGGCAATGCCGGGAGCCGCCAACCCGACAGCACTTATATTTTCAGATGACCGGTACCTGAGCTCGTCAACCATTTCGCGAACTGTCTGCTTCCACGGTTCCCCCTCACCTTCATCACTCTCTTTGGTAGGGAGTTCCATTCGCTCAGAGATAGTTCCCTTTTCATCAATCAGTACACCTTTGATATTTGTACCACCCAAATCAATTCCGATTGCGTTTCGCTCTGCCATCATTCCTCTGCTTTTGAATACTGTCCTTCACTTAAATCCCAGCCACCGTCTACACTTAAAATCTGACCAGTAGTAAATCGCGATTGGTCAGACAAAAAATAACATGCAGCACCATCAAGGTCTTCTGGCGCACCAATTCTACCGCCATCAAGCGGCTGTTTGGTTTTAACAAACTGCAAAATCTCCTCATCGCCTGCAGCTCTTTTTGACATCGGTGTGCGAATCAATCCCGGTGCAATTACATTGATCCGGATATTCTCTTTTGCATAATAAGAAGCTATAGATTGTGTAAAACCGATCACCGCTCCTTTAGCAGCGGCATAAGCATGAGTAACAAAATATCGGGGTGATGGTGAGAAACCCAAAACCGATGCCATATTCAGGATCGCACCACCTTTTCCTGCATTCTGAAATTCACGAACGGCAGCCCTGTTTGAAAGCATCAGAGAAGTGAGGTTCAGTTCAAAGGTTTTGTTCCAGCCATCAAGTGATAGTTCGTGCAGAGGACCATCTCCCATTTTTCGTCCGCTCCCACCAGCTACGTGGTATAATCCATTGAAACTGCCAAACTCCTTTTTACATAATTCAATTGCCCGTTCAGCGACACCTTCTCTTGTGGCATCTCCTTTTAAAGCTCGAACTCTATTTCCCTGTTCATCTTCGAGTTTCAAACATGATTCTTCATCCAGGCCGAGAGCCGTAACCCTGGCTCCTTCACGTATAAACGCCCTCGCTGCAGCCAGGCCTATACCTGTTGTTCCACCAATGATGACGATTTTTTCATTTTCCAGTAGCATTTTAAAAATATGGGCTGGTTTAACTTAAATCTTTATTAATGTACATTTCTTAAATCTTTGGAATATAACAATATGCCATCTTGATAGGGATTTTTGGTTATATGTTGATTAGTGTAGATAATTCTAAATTAGGGCAAACAAAAGTCTCCCCTAATAAGGGAAGATTTAGGGGTGTGTTTAGTGTGCATATCATTGCTATGTATAGACATCCCCATCTGTCCCCCCTTGATTGGGGGATTGTCGTGCTTCGCTCTTTTAATACTACCCACACTAATCAACATAGAACCAAAACTTTATATCTCCATCAAAACTCATCCATTCAATTAACTGCCAATCAGCATTTCCGAGATCTTCCCGCTTTCCTTGTCTTTAAGGATCACTTTCTTTCGTCCGTCAGGCAAGCGTTCTTCTTTAATCAGGTAGTGACGTTCGTCGTATTCGTTGTATTGTTTCTGGTCTTCTTCTGCCTCTTTTCCGTGCCAGAGATCCAGTAACACCTGCTCCCATTGCTTTGATTTTGCTGAGCGGTAACAAGCGTCCATAATGCAGTTTACAACGTAACCGTCGTAGAACGTTTCCATCGGTTCATCCCCATTTTCCAGCGCATTAAACATGTCGGTAAACATGTCAATGTAGCCAAGTGCCACCACTTCATCCCCAACCGGGAACACCCAGCCCTCTTCGGTTTCCGCTTTTTCGGCCACATAGGAATCGCGGTTGCCGGAGGTGTACATTTCAAATCCGGTTCGCAGGAAATGATCCAGCCGAAGAGAACCTTCCGTTCCGGATACTTCATCACGAAGGTCCATTCCGCCGCGGTAGTTCCAGCTCACTTCAAACTGGCTGATGGCTCCGTTGGCGTATTTAATCCATCCCAGGGCGTGATCTTCCGCCTCAATCGGTTTCACTTGTGTTTCAGCCCAGCACATCACCTCTACAGGGCGAACATCCTTCCCGATAAAATTACGACCAATCTCAATACAGTGGCATCCCATATCGATAATGGCTCCACCACCCGACTGCTTGGGATCCCAGAACCAGTCGCTGTGCGGACCGGGGTGGGCTTCGCGAGATCTCGTCCAGAGGATTCTCCCAAGGGCGCCATCTTTCACTGCAGCAAGAGATTTTAGTGTTTTGGGCGTATAAACAAGATCTTCCAGATACCCGTGAAAAACTCCGGCCTTCTCTACTGCCTCAAGAATTTCCCTCGCTTCTTTGCCATTCATCGCAAGAGGTTTGGTACACAGAACTGCTTTTCCTGCCTTCACTGTTTTGAGGATCGCCTCTTTATGTAAAAAATTGGGCAGTGCCACAATAACCACATCAGAGTCCGGATTTTCTATGGCCTCATCCATATCACTCGTCCAGGAATCAGCACCCCATTTTTCTGCAAACTCTTTGGCTCTTTCGGAATTTCTTGAATAAACATTCACCACCCGGTCTCTGCTTCGCTGGCCGTGGAGTGCCATGGTGTAAAACATTCCGATCAATCCGGTACCGAGCATTGTTATTTTCTTCATATCAAAAAAGGTTAGTACGTTTTAGATTTTTTTGAAAGGATTTTACCAAAACCATGCAAAAGGCCCGGGTAAATTTCAGAATCTGATAAGATCTGCATCTCATTACTTTCTCCAATACAATAAAGCTAAATAAATGAATCATCAATCAACAAAATAATGGAAAAACTCCATTATGTAACCAAAAGCAAGAGTAAAATCGGTCAATATACCAAAGACAGATTGTTTTAGCCTTATCCACTCGGACCCATCCCCCGGCACTCTTCATATCCGTATCAGTAACATGTCCGGATAAATCTAATGCATCTCACTTAATTATTCATGTATCTGACAGATGGTTTAGCTATTTTCAGGTCTTAATTCAAGCATCTGCTGACTCATCAAAAGACAAAGTGCAAAGATCTGATTTTCTGAAAACCGCCGGATTGGGAATAATACCCAGTGCATTAT
>SLGL01000087.1 GCA_007123785.1 Balneolaceae bacterium | reverse complement strand
TGGGAGAATTCAACTGTTTGGCTGGTAGGGGATGTTGTAAACTCCAGGGTTTCAGTTTCAATAACTTCCCCGTCTCGGATAAACTGTACGGCGGCATCCTCTCCTTCAAAACCCTGTTGCTGAATTTCAGCCCGGATTGTTTGCCTTGTATAGGTATAAATTTGCTGAATGTAATCTACATTGGCTACGGCAATATCACGAACTTCGGTTGTATCCCCAATCGGAACGGTTATGATGGGTGTGGAGAGGTTCTGAGCACTAAAAATGGGGTTTCTTCCCTGAGTTACTATACCGTCAGAGAAAAATAGAGATGCACGATACCGGTTTTCATTTTCACGAATGTACTCCATCACCTCGTTTATGTTGGTTCTGACACCCGTTGCATCCAGTTCATCGGATGCGGTCACCGTTTCATCAAACAGAAAATAGTCGTAGTCCAGATCTTCTGTATGTTCTGATTCGAACCGGCTGAGGATCTCCCGATATGTGTTTAACCCTTCATAATCTCCCCGCTCTACTGAAATACTCTGGCTGTTGTCGAGATATACGGCCACTGCCGGGCGTTCGGAAATAATTTGCTGGATGGAGAGAAACGGGTTTAATAACAGCAAGAGCAGGATCAGCAGTGTGCTGCCGCGAAGAAGAATCAGCCCATTTTTCCTGATTGGAGGAATTGAATCGAGATGGTAATATGTCCACCAGGCCACAAAAAAGCTGATTGCAGCAAGCAGTACAATCACAATGATCGGCACTACCGGATTGATACCCTGTATAAATGCGCTGATCATTGCCCCGGTTTTTAGAGATTCTTCAAAAGTCTGTTGATGATATCAACGGTAGTCAATCCTTCGGCTTCGGCGGCATAATTGGTAACAATTCTGTGACGAAGAACCGGGACGGCCAGTGCTTTGATGTCGTCCATATCCACGTTGAAACGCCCCTGTGAAAGAGCTCTTGTTTTGGCTCCAAGTGCGAGGTATTGGGATGCCCTTGGCCCGGCTCCCCAGCTTAAATACTTGTTCACATAATCGGGAGCTATGTCGGTTTTGGGACGGGTTTGATTTACCAGTTTTACAGTTTTGTGAAGTACATTTTCCGGCAGCGGAACTTCCCGGACCATTTCCTGAATCTCCAAAATCTGCTCTTTTTCAAGTATCGACCTGATCTCCACTTTTCTTGGAGAAGTGGTTTGATTAACGATCGTTTTTTCCTCTTCCAGTGTTGGATAATCGAGCCAGAGGTTGAACATAAACCGGTCGAGCTGGGCTTCGGGCAGGGGATAGGTCCCTTCCTGTTCGATAGGGTTTTGGGTAGCCAGTACAAAAAACGGTTTTTCGAGATGAAAGGTCTGTCCGGATGCCGTTACATTGTATTCCTGCATACCTTCAAGAAGAGCTGCCTGGGTTTTGGGTGGTGTCCGGTTGATTTCATCAGCAAGAACAATATTGGCAAATAGCGGCCCGCGTATAAATTTAAAATGTTTGCGGCCGGTCTCTTTGTCATCTTCGATGACCTCGGTTCCGGTGATATCACCCGGCATCAGGTCGGGGGTGAACTGAATACGGCTGAATGATAGATTCAGCGTTTTAGCGAGTGTCTGGATCAGCAGGGTTTTGGCCAGCCCCGGTACTCCCACCAAAACACAATGCCCCCGGGAAAAAAGTGAAATCAACAGTTGATCAATCACATCTTTCTGTCCAACAACGGTTTTACCGATTTCATCTTTAATATTTTGAAAGGAGGTGCTGAAAAATTCTGCTGCTTTTTCGGGTGCTTCAGGAATAGGCTGATTCATGGAATTTCTTAAAGTGATGCAGGTAATTC
This sequence comes from Balneolaceae bacterium, assembly GCA_007123785.1. GTDB lineage: Bacteria > Bacteroidota > Rhodothermia > Balneolales > Balneolaceae > Rhodohalobacter. The sequence continues at coordinate 6,734 of SLGL01000087.1, read as the reverse complement.
TTCTTCAATCGGCATTTCGTACTCAATGTCGTCGGGCATAGAAATTTTGAATTCGATATAAACTTCATCCCGGATTTCATCAATCCATTTGGCCATTCTTTCCTGTCGTTTTTGGTTGAGTGCTATCTCACGTATCCGATCGTAATCATCTTTCAGGTTAGCACGATGTTCGGGAATGTGCCTGTCGAGGCGTACAATTCGGAAAGCGCGACGATCGCTGCTTCGACCTCTCGGGGTGTATGAACGGGGTTCGGAAATTTGTCCTTCTTCATCCAGTAAGAGAACAATTCTGTAAAGAGCGGGTTCGAGATTGCTCATTTGCATCATTCGTTCACCGGTTTGAGGGTTTACAATCCGGCCGCCGGTCATTCTTGTTTCTTCATCGTCGGAGTGGCGTCGTGCCATATCTGCAAAACTTTTTCCGTGGTTCATCACACTGTCGCGAATGGCTTCCAGTTTATCAATAGCGGCCTGCTCATCAATCTGTCCCTGATCGATGCGGATAAGTATGTGATTGGTTTCAATACTGTCTCCCGATCGCCGGTTCAGGCGAATCACGTGATAACCAAACTCTGTGCGGACCACTTCACTGATGCCACCCGGTTCAAGTGCTGATGCAGCAGCTGAGTAGTTAGAGACAAGGTCATCCAGCGGCATCATGGGAATCAATCCGCCCCGCTGTGAGGTCGCATCGTCACTGTAGAGGCGAGCCATCTCTTCAAAATCTTTTCCGTAAGTTACAATGGAATCCCGCAGGGCCTGTGCTTTTGAGAATGCTTCTTCCCTGGCGTCTTCAAGCGGATCGGGAATCACCACAATTTGAGAAACAGTAACCTGCTCCGGTATCACCGGTCGGGAATCCTCTGGTATCTGATTAAAAAATTCTTCGACTTCAGGCCTTGTTATAGAAATTTTCGACATTTTTTGTTGCTGTACCATTTGTGCAACCAGCTGTTCGCGGAACTGTTCCCTGAAGTCAGCCCTGATTTGTATGAGACTCTGTCCGAACGCCTCTTCCAAAGCCTGCTCGCTACCGGCCTGGCGGATTAACTGGTTAATTCGTTCATCCATCTGGCGGCTTACCATATCATCGCTCACAACTATGGAGTCAATCTCGGCTTTTTCGAGGAGTACGTAGTTATCCACCATGCTCTGCAGGGCACTATACCAAAGGTCTTCTGAAAAAGTGAGATCAGATCCTTCAATTTCAGCCTGACGGAGAAAGTTGGCTACCTCATTGTCAACATCAGATTTCAGTACAATCCGGTCGTTAACAATGGCTACAATTCTGTCGGAAACCTGCCCGGTGCTGCTACTGCTGCTTTGAGCCATCAGTACCGAAGTGTAGGATAGAAATATTAAAGTGGATAAAAATAGTTTGGAAAAGAATTTCATCAAGCCGTATTAGGTTTGTTTTTATTGATCAGTAAGAAAATCTTCGATCTCACTAACGTTCGATAATTGAATTTCATTATTTGATTCTGCCTGAAGATAAAGATTTCGTAAATAAGCATTTGTAATTCTTCGGGCCTTTTCAAGTTTTAACCACTCGGTGATTTGAGGGATCAGCCATTCAAGGCCGGGATTCTCTCCTTCGGTTTTTATGTCAATCAGTTGAGCGAAATGATACTGGCCGCGGAAAAAATATATCGATGATCGCTCGCTGGGCCCCATGTTTTTTATCTGGTCATGAAGGGGTGGAATATCAGCCAGGGCCATAGAAATAGGGTAAAACTGTGTTGATTGTCTAAGCTGAAATGCAGGATCGACACTGTACTCTTCCACAATGTCTTCCCAGTCGCGCCCACCGGCAAGATCACGATTTGCATTTTCTGCTTCTGTTCGTGTTTGTGTGGTTAAGAACCGAAAACGAATATAATTTTCATCAAAAGTAAATTGGTCTCTGTAAGTTTGATAGTATTCCTGTGCTTCCTGTCGGGTTACTTCAATTTCATCGGCATGCTCCTTAAGAACATAATCTTTAAGCATGCTTTGCAAGAGCTGCTCCTGATAACGATTCATCTTTTCCTGAAATTCGGAGGTTTGGTCTATCCCGATTTGCCGGGCGTGATCAACTGCAATCTGTTTTTCAACCCATTTGTTTGCAAAAGAGTAAACTGCACTGACTGTATCCTGGTTTAATACAAAAGAAGGTATTTCATTCATTGCCTGATCCATTGTGAGCTGTTTACCTGCTGCCATAGCAATTACTTCATGGCCATAACTTCGGTCCGGGCCTGTGCAAGAGTGTAAAAGTAAGGCGGGAAAAATGATAAATAAGTGAAATAGTCTGCTCATTCTATAAAAGTAATGTTTTCCGGATAGGTTTTTACGGGATATTTTTCTTTTAAATAGTTTATAAACTTTTTTTCACGCAAAGGAAGATAATCACTGAAAACTCCGTTGAATGCCTCTTCAAATGTCATGAATCGTGGTTCAGAAATATGTTTCAAAAAATATGCGGAGTGGACAGAACCGTGCTTTATAACGTCAGAAAACTCCCCTTCGTTTAATTCAGAGAGCAGTTCAAACTGGCTGGAATTCAGATTTGATGTGGAGTCGGCTGTTATGGTAACATTTTCGAAATATCCTTCAATCTGGCCGGGTTGAATCTCTCCGGCTCGGATTAGCTCTTGAAGTTCAGCAGCCGTGGAATCAGACACCGTGCGGATACGGTAGTAATGGTAGTACTGGCCCAACTGGTACTCATCGCGATTCTGCTGGAAGTAATTGTATAGTTCATCCCTGTCTGCAGTTTCATGACTCCAAATATTCTGCTCATTGACCCTGAAAACCACAAGACCATCTAAATAATTCTGCACTTCCTGCTCAAATTGAGGAAACAGCTCTTTTGTAACCTCAATGATTTCAGTTTTGATAATCTTATCGGTAAAATCATCCAGAACAGTTTCCTGATCGGATAAGAATGATGAAATAATACCTTGTTCAAGCAAATAGTCGAAAAAGGAGCCGATCGAATGTGATCGATTATTAAAAGTAAAGAGGGGGAGGCCAGTCAGTTCATCCAGCGAATTAAATCGCTCGGCAGAATCAACACCAGAGTTTTCAAGGATTTTGTACAATTTATCGAGGTGATCACGATGGAGCTGGAAGCCATGTTTTTCTTTCAACTGAGTGTGAACGTAATCCCGGCCGGGAGTGAGACGCTGAAGCTGCTCTAATTCCGCGATGATCTGCTCCCTGTACGTTTCCTCAGTAGGAAATGTGCGAACGGAATCCACACGAACAATATGATATCCGTAACTCATTTTAATTGGTTCGGAAAAAGGTTCGTCACGGGGTAGCTTCATGGCTGCATCTACAAAATCTTCGGGGTACTGCATCGCATAACCCACCCAGCCGATCTGTCCGCCTCGATTACGGGTTGAGTGATCATTGGTGTGGTTCTGGACCATCTCATTCCAGTCGGCACCAGCTGAGAGGGAGTCGTAAACCTGATGTGCGACTTCTCCGGGATCATAACCTTCTCGTTTCTGGAAAAAAATATGGCTAAGGCGTCTGTCTGCGGTACGAGGCCTTTTTTCTTGCAGATATATAATGTGATAACCAAATTCTGTGCGTACCGGGAGAGAAACTTCACCGGTATCCAGTGCAAACAGAACATCTTCAAACGGCTCTACCGTCCGGCCCGCTGTGATCCACGGCAGATTCCCTCCTAAAAGCTGACCATTTCGCTCCGATGAATAGGTTTCATTGACCTGTTCTGTGGGAGTACCTTCGAGCAGTTTTTCACGGGCTTCAAGTAACTGGTTGTATATGAGGAGTGTATCTTCCGGAGAAGCAGTTTCAGGCAGTTCTCTGAGTATATGAAATGCTTTTACTTCAATTTGATATCGTTCGGAATAGGTCTCAATGATTGATTCTTTAATTTCGTTTTCGAGCCAGTACCGATAGGCACTTTCGCGGCCAAATTCCTCAAACTCACGGAGTATTTCCGGATCTTCAAATAGCCCTTTTTCCTTTGCATACTGAAGTTTCAGACGGTATTCCACGAAATTGGGCAAAAATTTGCGAAGCTCATCGAGATCAGTTTCGTCTGCTTCATGGTTGTTCCTGTAGATAGAAAGCAGTTCGCCAAGAGTCAGGTTATTTTCGTCAATCGTAGCAACTACGGAATCGTGGTTCAGAGTATCGGAGCTCTGGCCATAATGAGTATCTGTCCAAAGAATCACCGACAGTATGAAGAAAATTATTTTAAAATGATATTTTATGAATCTCAACAAGATGTTTTAATTAAGATTAGTAGAGCATTCCGGCAATGGTTGCTGTCATTAAATTTGCAAGTGATCCCGCAAGAACGGCAAGTAACCCGAAGCTGGCCAGTTCCGATTTGCGGCTGGGTGCCAGCCCTCCAATACCGCCGATCTGTATGGCGATGGAGGCGAAATTGGCAAAACCGCAAAGAGCAAATGTAGCCATTGTGATGGTTTTGGATGTAAGAATTCCTTCCTGAACCATGTCGGCCATTTGCATGTACGCTACAAACTCATTCAAAACCACTTTCGTGCCCAGAAGTGACCCCATATTGACGGCATCTTGCCAGGGCACACCTATAATAAATGCAACCGGTGCTATGAGCCAGCCCAAAAGAGATTCTATGGTCAGTTCAAATTCCGGGAATGAAGCGTTCAAACCGGTGATTTCACCGATTTCGTATAAAAAATAATTTCCCATTGCCAGCAGCGCAATGAACGCAAGCAGCATGGCTCCTACATTGGCAGCGAGTTTCAGGCCGACACCGGCTCCGGTTGCCGCCGCATCTATTCCGTTGGCATCGGTTTTCACCACACTCATTTTTACATCACCTTTGGTTACCGGCTCAGAGGTTTCCGGGAAAATAATTTTGGCAATAACCAGGGCTGCAGGTGCCGCCATCAGACTTGCTCCCAGAAGCTGTTCGGCAAACATAAGTCTGCCCACATCCAGCGGTACTTCATTTGCAATAGCGTAGGAGTTGCCAAGCATTTGCACATAAGCTGCCATCACACCTCCCGCAATCGTAGCCATTCCTCCGGTCATAATGGTGAGGATCTCTGATTGGGTCATTTTTTCTATGTAGAGTTTGATGACCAGCGGCGATTCCGTTTGTCCCACAAAAATATTAGCCACAACCGAAAGAGACTCTGCTCCGGAGGTCCCCATAATTTTCTGCATCCCTTTCGACATAACACTTACCACCTTCTGAAGAATACCGTAGTGGTAAAAAATAGCTGTCAGGGATGCGAAGAAAACGATTGTGGGCAGCACCTGAAATGCAAAAAAGTGCCCCATACTGTCTTCCATGCCGGGACTTCTGGCCAAATCACCGAAGATAAATTCAGCACCGGCTGTGGTAAAATCGAGAACAACTACGAAAAAACTCGATAACCAGCTAAAAAACGCTTTTGGCCAGCCGAGGGGCGACCAATACCCGGCCATAACGGCACCTTTCAAAATAAAAATGGCGAGAATAAACTGTATACCAAGTCCGGTGCCCACAAGCTTCCAGTTGACGGCCTTTCGATTGTTACTGAATGCCAGGGCAATACCCACAATCGCAGCCATTCCGATGATACCTCTGATAATTTCCATTTAGTCGTCTTGTTTGGTATGGGATTGTGGATTCAGTTTCTGAATAGGAGGGAGAGGTTTACCCCGCTTGATGTCAACAGGAGGTCGGAAGCAGTGACGGGCACGGGGTTCATAAGATTCTTTTTCTCCCACGAGAACTTTTTTATCATTTTCAACGATACGCTGGGAGAAGTTGGCCATCATTCCGCTTTCAGCACAGACGGCATGGAGTTTGGTAATATATTCAGCGATTGCTAAAAGCCGGGGCATTGGTTCAAATGGTTTACCGAGATAGTCCATGTCCAGTCCGGCGACAATCACTCTTTTGCCGTCGTTGGCAAGAGTATTGACGACTTCCAGAATACGGTCATCAAAAAACTGGACCTCATCAATACATACCACTTTGGCAGATGAAGTTAACAATATGATCTGGTCAGCAGTATTCACTGTAATTCCCGGAAGGGAAGTTTCATCGTGTGAAACCACTTCTGTTTCGCTGTAGCGATTATCAGAGACTGGTTTCACAATTACCACTTTTTGTCCGGCAATGTGAGCGCGTCTCGCTCTGCGAATCAATTCTTCCGTTTTTCCACTGAACATACCCCCGCACACCACTTCAATCCAACCGGCCTGGTTGGCTAAAAAAAAAGGTTCGTTAATCATATAATTGATCGGATTTTCAAAAACTTTTTAAGCAGGGAATATATCTTGTGTTGGTGAAAACAAAAAGGAAAGATTCTGCAGTAACTTGCTTTTACATTCAAGAGCAAAAAATCGAAAATCATTACATCGCTGCATCACTACATCGCTCAATCGAATATCATCAGGCTGATCGATTGAGACCCGTAACTCATCACAAAACCGGTTCTGAGATCTATAACCTCAAATCTGAAAATCCACTCCTCAGCGGTTTTTTCCGCGACATTTGCCCCAAACGATCCCTTAACATGGACAGTTACCCTCTAAAGAAGCATTGGCCTGTCTCGATTCATTACACCGGCCACTCCTTTAACCTGAGTATAACAATTGGAATAAGTCTCCCCTAACCCGCATTTCTCACCAAGAAATTTAGCTGTGGGCAATCCCGACGGCGGTCGGGAGAAAATGGTGGCGGAAACGTACCTGAGTACGTTGAGCAAACCATTTTTGGGACAACGCAGCTC
>SLGL01000425.1 GCA_007123785.1 Balneolaceae bacterium | reverse complement strand
TTCATTTTTCAAAATTGCAATTTATTTATAAATAGTTAACAGAAGTGAGATAAACGCTGAGGATCATTACAGTTTACAGGCCAGAAAATCACTCCTTTATCCCTCCTGCTTAGACGCAATTCAGTACAGCTTTTTGTTTGGGTGAACTCGTTTTCTTTTCAAGGATCCCGGGGTGTGGAAAAATTTATGGGTAATGTGCACGTTATGTATATTATGTAAATAAACATACAATCCTACAACCCTACAACCAAGGTGATACGATGAGTGTGATGAGCATCCGTGTAGATGATGAAAAGAAAAAAAAGCTGAAAGCAATTGCCTCTTTGCAAGGCAAAACGATGAGCAGCATTATTGAAGAGCTTATTGATCAGTACATTGAAGATGCAAAAAAAGAGAACATCCTGGATGAGGAGATCCGGTCTGTAATGGCACTCTCCGAGCCATCTTTTGATGAGTGGGATAATGATGAGGATGAGATCTACAATGAGCTATAATACCTGGGATATCATTTTAGTGCCCTTCCCGTTCACAAATTTAAAATCGGTTAAAAAACGTCCTGCCCTTATTATTTCACCACCTTCTTATAACTCCGGCAGTGATATCATCATACTCTTTATTACAAGCAATATTGATTCAGCCAAAAGACCCGGAGATCACCTTATCGATCAATGGGCAGAGTCCGGCCTTCCCAAACCATCTATGATCAGGATGAAATTTGCAACGATAGAAAAATCTATTGTAGTTAAACAAATCGGCCGGCTTTCTAAAACTGACAGATCGGACTTACAACAAAAACTGTTTTCTTTTTTTGATTTGAGTTGATTTTTACCATCAACCCTTCCAAAAGTTCGAAACTTTTGGAAAATTGTCATGACATATCTGACCTCATGAACATTTAACAACTTCAAAAACTCTTTGAAGTCGTTCGGAAGCGGAAGTGCAGCCATAGATGATTTGTCTTGTGGTTTCCAGCAACACTGTGGCAGTATTTAATATCCCTTCGTGGGAATCGCTAACGCTCGGTGCGCAAGCTCAACCCACTGATAAGTGATTCGCTGCCTTGATTTTTTGTCCAGTTTTGCTGGTCCCGAACACCATTAAGGATTTTTTATGGAGATTTAATCATGGTGCTGTGTAGTGAAAAATCCGCTTGCGGATGACCAATTTTGCAGCCCCGGATTTTCCCAGGGACGCCTATGGTGCAATCCGGTACGTGTTTAGTGACCTGACAGCATTCGCCGGTGCTTTTCCAGAGATTCTGTGAGTTTTGCAGGGAAAACTATGGGACACAACGCTGCAGATCCGATAGGTGCTGTCAAATTGGTTGTTATCACGCTTAACACGTACGATACCGGAGGGATCAAACCCGAATAGCCCCCGATCACGTTACAACGGGATCGGGGATAAAAAATTAAAATCGAAGAGAACCCCGAATGGGGTTCAATCAACTCTTTCTTTTGACGGGGCGAAAATTAAAGATTCAGAGAAGGTATTTTTCATCATAAACAATGCCATGCTCTTGTAATAATCTCTTCATCTCCTCCGTAAAGGTCTCATTTCGATGATGAACCTCCTGATGATAAAGAATCTGTGTATAGGTACTCATAATCAGGGCCTGTTTGAGATAATGTTTTTTACATTCATTTCTCTACCTGTATGAACTGAAAAACTAAAATTCCTTACAAAATGGGGGGATTATTTTTAAAAGTGGTGGTATTGAACCCCATTCGGGGTTCTCTCATTTTTGGACCTCTTATTACCTCCCAATCCCAAGGTTTTGGGATTGGGGGCTATTCGTGTTTTACCCCCTTCGGGGTAATAAAGCCTTCGTTTTCAATCAAGACAAATTGGGTATTGGTGAGAATTTGATAAAGGCGTTTCGGTTAGCCAGTTCTTTCAGGTTGTTCGGTATCACGCTAAACACGTACAAAGTCCGGGGCACCAAAATTGGTTATGCCTAACGGCATATTCTGAGCCAATAATGTAGATGAATTTGAAAATGGTTTTCACTTATTTTTGAAGCCAACACTAAAATAAACGACCTCTAAAAAATCCTTGAAGCCTCGGGACGGATTTCTTGCGAAGCTTCATTTTTGACACGACATTAGGGAGATGTAATGTTTTACTTACAAGACCTTATTTGTTAAAATGTGTAATCTCCATCCATCATGTTATTTGCCTCCTCAATTTGTGTTTAAAGCAGTTTATTTCTGTTTGATAGGAATGGAAAAATCATAAAAACCATTTGGTTATAAACTTTTTACAAAATTGGTTGCGTAAGTCCGTAAAGATGGTTAAATATAAAAAGCGCTTCCAGAGAGGTTTAATGATCGGAAGTCGGAAATCGGAAGTTTGTGTGTAATATCTGGAAAAGCGGGCCTTTTTTTCGGCCGGAAACTTAACCGATTAAGTGGGGTGTGCTCACTCACCATTTTTAAATGATAAAATTGAGGAAGACTGGCCAGACTATGTAAAAAAATTGCACCAATTTTAAACTATATCCATTTAAACTCTATCAATAAATAGCATCAATTAAAGGAGAAGCAGAATAAAAAGTTACCATGTCAAAAAAAGCTAAAAACATTACTCGAAAAGACTTCATCACCCGGAGCACAATGGCAACTGCCGCATTCACTGCATTGGGACCGATGGCTGTAACCGGCAGAAATCTGATTAAAAAACCATTGGGAGCGAACGACAGAATCAATGTTGCAGTGGTAGGAATCCGAGGCAGGGGCCGGGGACATATAAGCGCATTTGCGAATATGGAAAATGTACGTGTGAAAACGCTTTGTGATATTGATGAGCGGTTATTTGATGAACGCCTGGACATGGCGGAAGAGATTCAGGGCACACGTCCGGGTGTGGAAACGGATATTCGAAGGGTACTGGATGATCCTGAAATTGATGTCATTTCTGATGCTACGCCTAATCATTGGCATTCATTATCTACAATTTGGGCCTGTCAGGCGGGCAAGGATGTATATGTGGAAAAACCCGGCTCACATAATATCTGGGAAGGGCGAAAAATGGTGGAAGCTGCACGGAAATATAACAGAGTGGTTCAGCACGGCACACAGATTCGCAGCAGTGAAGGAATTCAGGAGGCGATTCAGCAAATTCGGGAAGGCCTGTTGGGAGAGGTTTATATGGCCCGTGGATTGTGTTATCGGTGGAGGGGGGATATCGGTAAAAAACCGATAAAACCTGCTCCCAAAGAAGTTCACTACGACCTTTGGCTGGGTCCGGCACAGTATGTTCCTTACAGTGAGAGCCGTGTTCATTACGATTGGCACTGGCAGTGGGAGTTTGGAAACGGAGATATAGGCAACCAGGGAGTCCATCAACTGGATCTTGCCAGGTGGGGATTAGATGTGGGATTGCCGAGTCGTGTAACCTCTATGGGAGGTATGTTTCTCTGGGATGATGACAAAACGGTTCCCAATGTGATCAATACCTCTTACTTCTTTCCTGATGCGGGGGAAAAGGGAAAAATGCTTGTTTTTGATACACGCCCATGGATGACAAACGATGAAAAAAATGCCAAAGTTGGCGTGATATTTTATGGTTCTGAAGGATATATGGTGATAGACAGCTACAATCGCTACAAGACCTATCTTGGCCGTGATGAGGAACCCGGGCCTGAGAATGATGCCGGAGGAGATCATTATGCCAATTTTATAGAAGCCGTAAGGGCGAGAGACCGACACCTGTTAACCGCAGAGATCTACGAGGGACATCTCTCCTCGGCACTCTGCCATATGGGATTAATTGCTACCCGGTTGAATAAAAACCTTGAGTTCGATCCCGGAACAGAACGGTTTATTGGTGATGAAGATGCTAATTCTTCAATTTATATGAAACGCCAGTATCGGGAACCCTTCGTGGTGCCTGATGTCGTATAGTTTCAGATAAAAAATTAAAGATATAGTACCTGTATAATTCAGCTGTAAATATTTAATGTAATCAGAATACCGGATTAATAAGATTCTGCTTTATAGCCAAATATTTATAAGTGTTAGTACTTACAGTCTGTATGCTTTATTGGTTAATTATGACATGAAATATTCGAAATAACCTTAACACATGGATATGGAAAAACGAGATATAAAAATAAAATATCGTTGGTTGAGTGGTATTTGTTTAACACTCTTCTTTTTGATGTATGTAAATGTATATGCGATGCCGAATTCCGGTTTAACAGAACTGAGTGATCTTAAGAATCAAACAGAGTTAGTTAATGATGAAGATCTGGATAGAAATATAACGGGTCTTGTAACTGACAGACAGGGTGACCCAATACCTGGTGTAACGGTAGTTGTTCCCGGAGCTGTGGGCGGAACGGTTGGAACAACAACTGATGCAGATGGCCGCTATGAACTAACAGTTCCGGATAATGCCGAATTTCTTTTGTTCACATATATTGGGATGCGAGATCTGAATGTACCGATTGAAGGCCGGTCTGAGATCAACGTTACGATGGAAGCAGACCTGTTTGATCTCGATGAAGTAGTTGTTGTAGGATATGGAACACAGAGAAGGGCAAATGTAATCGGCTCTGTTACATCCATTCAGAGCAGAGATCTGACAGATGCACCGGTTTCGAATGTTTCAAATGCTCTTACAGGCCGGTTGCCGGGGGGTATTTTCATGCAGGAAGTCGGAGAACCCGGAGAGGATCAAGCCACGATTCGGGTCAGGGGTAATTCAACTCTGAATAACAATGAGCCCCTTGTAGTCATCGATGGAATCCCCGGACGCAATCTGAATTCACTGAATCCAAGTGATATAGAAAGTGTAACGGTACTGAAAGATGCCTCAGCCGCAATCTATGGTGCAAGGGCAGCAAACGGTGTTATACTTGTAACGACCAAGCGCGGAAGTACAGATGCTCCGCCTACATTTACTTATCAGTTCAGTCATGGTTTCTTATCTCCAACCAAATTACCGGAAATGGCCGATGCTGCTACGTATGCAACGATGATACGTGAAATGCAGTCCTATAGGGGGGCGGATGAAGGAAGTATGGCATTTTCTCTGGAAGATATTGAGAAATACAGGTCTGGAGAATATCCATGGACACATCCGAATACCGATTGGTTTGATGAAGCCCTCAGGGATTACAGTTCAACCCAGCGGCATAATTTATCGGTAACCGGAGGTACACAAAGGGTGAGGTATTTCACTTCTTTTGGATCTCAGTTTGACGATGGAATTTATACCAACAATAATACATCATTCAACAGATATAATTTAAGAGGTAATATTGATATCGATGTCAATGACTATCTCAGAGTTGGTCTTGACCTGACCGGAATCCAGGAAGACAGAATGCGTGGAGCGAGGTCATCCAATTCGGTCTATCAGTCTGCTATCAGGCTCTACCCAACATCACCAGCACTTTGGCCAAATGGTTTGCCTGGACCAGATATCGAACATGGCGATCAGCCTATGGTGAGTGCATCGGATGCAACCGGATTTAATGATGATCAGCGCGTTATGTTTAACAGCATATTGTCTGCTACATTACAGGTTCCGGGAGTTGAAGGCCTCGCTTTTTCTGGCTACTTCGCTTATGATAAATTTTCACGAGAAAGAAAATTATTTGAACAACCCTGGGTACTTTACGATCTGGATGTAGATGCTTATCTTGCTGCAGGAAATACAGGAAGGGAAGATGGGTCTGCTTTTCTGATTGGAACCCCCAAAGCATTTCCCGAACCGCGATTAGATCATCTCAATGAACAGTCAACCTCTCGTACTCTTAATCTTAAGCTTGATTACATTACAACGTTAGGTGACGGACATAACTTAAGTGCATTCGCAGCATACGAACATAACGAGTACGACCTTGAAGGGGTGACTGCATTCCGGCGCCATTTCCTGTCAAACGAGTTACCTCACATATTTGCGGGGGGTGATGCTGAGAAAGATAATACGAATTGGGTAGATCTTGATGCCAGCCAGAACTATTTCGGGCGAGTAAGTTATGATTACGAAGAAAAGTATATGTTGCAATTCAGCTTCCGAAGAGATGGTTCCATCAGGTTTGCTGAAGGCAGAAGATGGGGTAATTTCCCATCTATACTTGTTGGCTGGGCCCCTTCCCAGCACAGTTGGTGGGATAACAGTCTTGGCTTTATCGATTATTTTAAGTTCAGAGCTTCATACGGACAGATGGGGAACGACCGTGTAGATCCATTCCAGTATCTGACTTCTTATGAGTTCAATACCGGTTATACTCTGGGTTCTAACCGGGTTTACACGCAAGGTCTTGAACAGAGCGGAGCTCCGAATCCAAGAATAACCTGGGAAGTTTCCAATATCTATAATTTTGGATGGGAAGCGTACCTGATGGATATGAGGCTGTTTTTTGAAACAGATTTTTTCTATGAAAGACGTTCGGATATCCTTGTTGAGCGAAATGTTTCCGTACCAAGGTTTACCGGAATTTCACTGCCGGATGAGAACTTCGGAATTGTGGATAACCGAGGCTTTGAAGCGACTTTGGGCTTCAGGGATAACAGAGGTAACATTTCCTACAGATTTACCGGGAATGTCGGTTTTGCGCGAAATGAAATTGTAGAATTTGATGAACCACAAAGATCGGTTTCCTGGCAGGAACGTACCGGAAACCCGATGGGGTCAGAACTGCTGTATAAATCGGCTGGGATCTTCAGAGACTGGGATCATGTGAATTCCTTGCCTCATGTTCCAGGTGCCCGTCCCGGTGATATCATTATCGAGGATATTGACGGTGATGGCGAAATTACCACCGATGACAGGATTTTGTTCACCCAAACGGCAACTCCTGAACTTACTTTCGGCTTTTCTTTCGATTTTGCTTACAAGAACTGGGATCTCCGCGGCCTCATTCAGGGTCACTCCAGAACCATGAGAGATATCTTCACGGATGGCCGTATTGGTACAGCCGGGAACTATTTCCAGTGGGATGCAGATGATCGGTGGACCCCTGACAACATTGATGCAACAAAACCAAGGGCGTTTGAACGATCTGAAGAGTATTGGAGAAGTTCTCACAGAACCGATTTTCATCTGATTGATAATTCCTATGTACGCTTGAGAAACCTTCAGGTTACCTATACGGTACCTGCAAGTTTAAGCAGCAGAATTGGTGCATCAGATCTGAAGTTCTATAGTGCCGGACAGAACCTGTTTCTTCTCTATTCCGGTAACGACGTAATGGATCCTGAGAATTGGGGAATGGGTGCATACCCGATCATGAGGACAATCACATTTGGTGCAACATTGTCATTTTAATTGTCAAGCATAAAAAAATTCTTATGAAATCTTATATAAAAAAAATCATTTGTATAGTCATATCGCTCTACTTGTTTGTGGCTTGCAGCGATATACTGGATAAGAACCCTGTTGACAGATACTCTGATGCGGTTGTCTGGGATGACTTGGGGCTCGTTGAAACCTATTTGAATAGAATCTATAACCAGGTTGATTATCAATTGGGTAAAGGTGAAATGTCTGGTGCCATGACAGATGAATTGATCATGGCCAGGGGCGGTTCTAATGACGTCTGGAATCAGGGACAAATTACCGCAGATAGGCTTGGAGGCGACCGAGGCCATTTACGCTGGAATCAACGTTATCAGCAAATCCAGAGAGTTAATCTTGCACTCTCCAACCTTGCTGGCCAGGAAGGTTCAATAGTTGACCGGATCCGTGGAGAACTTTTGTTTTTAAGAGCGTGGACGTATCATGAATTGATGCGATCTTATGGCGGAGTTATTCTGTTGGAGCAGCCAAGCGAATTAGGAGACGATTTCCAAACCCATACCAGGTCGACGTTTGAAGAAACGGTGAACTTCATAGTTAATGATGCAGACAATGCAGCCAATCTGCTCGGGTACAAAAGCGAGATGGATATGGGCCGGGCAACAAAAGAAGCAGCTATGGCTCTGAAATCACGTGTTCTTCTGTTTGCTGCAAGTGATTTAACTGCAGGGCCCAATGTAGCAAGTGAGCTGGTAGGTTATACAAACCCTGACAGAACTGCTCTCTGGACAGCTGCCAGAAATGCCGCCAGGGATGTCATGGATCTTGGTACGGCACAATTGGCAGATTTTGGCGCACCCGACCAGGAGGCCGTTGCAGAAAATTATCATGCCTTTTTTGAAACGGATGATCTATCCAATGATGAGATTATTTGGGGAAGAATGTTCAGGGAAGATGTGGGTTCGAGGCACAGAATCAATCGTACAAATGGGCCAAACGGAATCAATAACTGGGGAAGAAACGGGCCCAGTCAGCAGATGGTGGATAGCTATCAAATGGCAGACGGTTCAGATTTCTTTGATCATTTCACGATTAATGAAGATAACTTCTATATAAATACATCTTCTTCCCATGAAAGTGAAAATATCTATCATTTCCGTGAACCGCGTTTTTATGCATCTGTTTTGCATGACAGTGCCAGATGGCAGCCGCGATTTTCTAATCTGGCTGGAACTGACCCTGTAGGCATTTATGACCGAAGAACCAGAAGAGTGGTTCAGGGTGGCGAAGTGATCAATGAAAGGTTTGG
>SLGL01000099.1 GCA_007123785.1 Balneolaceae bacterium | reverse complement strand
TCTGTAAATCTCGCAAATAAAGAAAAAAGGCCACGCAAAAATAAGAAGGGTAGGCACGGAAAGTGCCCAGTTGATCAGGGAAATCCTGCGGTAGTTGTTCTCACTTAATTCAGACTCAGGCATTGAAAGGTTACGGATTGTAATGTTTCGGATATTAAGGAAAATTTGTTTAACTGAAAGATTTTACCCGGATATCTTCAGCCAAGCTGAGTAAAAAACCTCTTGGTGAGTTATCCAGATTAATTATAAAAAATCAATTCTTTAACTGACATCACATTTTCAATACAAAATACAAATCAGACCAAACCTAATTTCCTAAATTTGCGATGCAATTAAAACCTCAATATCCCGGAAAGGCATTTCAAACTGATCGGCGAGCGCTTTTTTGGTGAGGTGCTTTTTGTAAGTGTATGTGCCGTTTCGCAGGGCTGTGTTATCCCAGAGGCAGCTTTGAATTCCGCCGGTATCGCCCACGTCAATCAGGTAGGGTACAATTACGTTGTTAAGTGCATAGGTGGCTGTACGGGCTACATTTGACGGGATGTTGGGTACGCAGTAGTGAATTACATCATATTTGGTGAACACCGGATTTGAGTGTGTGGTAGGTTCACTGCTGGAGATACAACCACCCTGGTCAATCACTGTATCCACAATTACACTGCCGGGTTTCATGGATTGCACCATCGGATCGGTCACCCAGCAGGGAGCCCGCTCGCCCTCAGTCATTGCAGCGCCAATTACCACATCTGCAAAACCAAGAGCTGTGGTTAAATAGCGGTGATTAGCCGTAGCAGTGATGATCCGCCGGTCGAGTGCATTTTCGAGCCGCCGGAGCTGTGCGAGATTGTTATCCATTACAAATACTTGTGCACCGTATCCCAGTGCTGTTCTGGCCGCATATTCACCGGTGATACCTGCTCCCAGAATGGCAACCGTGGCCGGAGGGATACCGGAAATGCCGCCCAGCATAATTCCTTGCCCGTCACTGCTGTTTTCAAGGTAGTGGGCAGCAATCTGTACAGACATCGAACCGGTAATTTCATGCATCATACGCACAATCGGGAACTCACCGTCTTCACTTTTTATAAACTCATAGCCGATCGCACAAACCCCTTTATTAATCAGCGCCTGGAGAAAATCTCCGCTTGTATGGCCCAGATGAAGTGCCGAGAGCAGAATCTGATCGGGCTGCATCCATCCCAGTTCGGTTTTAGTCGGAGGGGCTACTTTTACAATCATTTCCGATTGACTGAAAAGCTCCTCGGCACTATACGAAATTTCGGCTCCGGCTTCCTCATATTCCCGATCCGGAAAATGAGCATCGATCCCTGCATTTTTCTCTACCAAAACTTCATGGCCGTTGGCCGTGAGAATAGAAACGCCACCGGGTGTAAGGGAAATTCTGCGCTCATCGTTTGAGGTCTCCTTGGGCAAGCCGATCTTTAGTGATTTTTTTGATTTCGACTTCATCAGGCTCTTTTCAAGCGTTTTGATGCCAATTTGTTCAGTATCGAAAGGGCTTAACTCCATATAAAAAATGTGCAGTTTTTAAACGGTTAAGAGCGGCAGGAAAATCCATCTCATTTTCTAAATATACAAAGCAATTTTGCGAACGGGTAACTTTTCTGTTATAACGGAAGGTCAGGCATCACTGTTATTTTCATATTCTTGTTCAATGAATTCAATCCTTCCGGCAATCTCTTCCCATTTGTTCAGCAGGTCAGCCAGATCACTTTTGATCGTTTCATATTCCAGTGATATTTCCTTCACCATTTCCGCATCATCATAAAAAGCTGTGTCGGCCATCAGTTCTTCAATCTCTGATTTTCGCAATTCGTTCGATTCTATCTGCGTTTCAATGTGATCCAGCCGTTTTTTAAGCGGTTTTATTTTTCTGGACAGCATATTGCGATGTTCCGCTTCAATCCGGCGCTGTTCTTTTCGGCTGATACCATTACTTGAGGCCTCTTTTGATGCAGAGTCAACATCAGCCTGACTCTCAGCCTCTTCTGATTTTCTTTCCAGGTAAAAGCTCACATTTCCAGGCCAGGTCTTAATGCGGCCCGGCTGCACTTCCAGTGTTTTATTTACGATGGGGTCGAGAAAATCACGGTCGTGGGATACAATCATCAGTGTGCCTTCAAACTGCTGTAGAGCCTGCTGAAGAATGGATTTCGATTGCATGTCGAGGTGATTGGTCGGTTCATCAAAAATGAGAAAATTACCTGGATTAAGGAGCATTTTGGCCAGGGCCACACGGCTTTTTTCTCCGCCAGAAAGCACCTTCACTTTCTTGAATACATCATCGCCCACAAACAGAAAACAGCCGAGAATGGTACGCAGGCGAGTATCCGACTCTCTCGAGCCGGCCAGTTTCATTTCGTCAAGGGCAGTGTTTTTTGGATCAAGCTCATCGGCCTGGTGCTGTGCGAAATAGCCCGGTGTGACATTGTAGCCCAGCTCACGATTGCCTGATGTGATCGGTTCAATTCCGGCAAGAATGCGGATTAATGTAGACTTTCCGGCACCATTCGGCCCCACAACGGCAATTTTATCGCCACGTTCCACCTCGTAATTAAGGCCATTAAATACCGTGTTATCTCCATATTTTTTAACCAAATTCTGCAATTTCAGTACAATTTGTCCACAACGTTCCGGGGGTGGAAACCGAAACGATATTTCCGCCTGCTCTTCATCGATCTCAATCTCTTCCATTTTTTCGAGTTGCTTTATGCGACTCTGAACCTGCTTGGCTTTGGTCGCCTTGTAACGGAATCTGTCGATAAAACGGCGGGTTTCTTTGATCTCTTTCTGCTGATTTTCATATTTCTTTTTCAGCAGTTCCTGTTCCTCGGCATATTTTTTTTCAAAAAAGGAAAAGTTACCTGCATAATCCTGTAAATCACCCCGGTTAAGAGCGAGGGTTCGGGTAGTCACTGTGTTCAGAAAAGCACGGTCATGCGAAACCAGAACCACAGCGCCTTCATATGAAATGAGGAGATCTTCAATCCACTGAAGCGATTCTATATCAAGGTGATTGGTCGGTTCGTCCAGAAGCAGATAGGTCGGTTTTTTAAGCAGTAATTTTGCGAGGGCGATTCTCATCAGCCATCCGCCGCTGAATTCCGTGGTGGACCGCGAAAAGTCCGTTTCACTGAATCCAAGCCCCATGAGTATTCGTTCGATGTCGGCTTTCAGTGAATAGGCCCCGGCATGTTCGAGTTGATGCTGAATGTTGCCAAATTCCTCAAGGGCATCATTATGAGCATCAGTGCCACTTTGGAGCTGCTCCATTTTTTGATGAAGATGATTGTATCGTTCCCTGAGCTGAAGAACGTCTTCGAATACCTGTTCAACTTCACCGAAGACGGTCAGATTGGGATCGGGTTCCACCCCGTCCTGTGGAAGATAGCCCACGGTAGCGGCTTTACTCATTTTGATGGAGCCGGAATCGGCTTGCTGCTCTCCGGCAATGATTTTCAGCAGTGTGGATTTTCCCGCTCCATTCGGCCCCACCAGCCCGATTCGATCGCCCGGATTGATAATCGTCGAAATTCCATCGAAAAGTGCTCGTTCACCAAAATGAAGTGTAATACCGTCAATTTGAAGCATAGAAAAAAATGAAATGAAAATATCAGAATGCAGAGTGAATGATCACCCCGGAAATTCATAATCGTAAAATACGGAAAATCGGAGGGGTAATGTAAAAAAGCAGGGATCAATTTCAGAACGATGCCTCAAATGTAAATATCATCAACTTTTTAGGATGTTAGTAAAGGTAGATTTATTTTCAGTGCAGAATTCACCAATTTATTAAGGAATTTCATAAACAGGACAACATTTTTGTCTGTTTTTCTTTTTAAATGAGCGCACTGATCCAAACATTTATTTTACAATATGAGCACGCTAAATAGGCTATTCCTCTTTGCAATGATCATTTTTGTTATCTCGGCCTGTGATGACGGTTTGCAGCAACCGGTTCACATGTATGTGATGAATAACACGGCTGCAACCGGCTCTCAGTTTCCCAATCTTTATCAGGATGAGCAGGGTGTCGTTTATATGAGCTGGATTGCCAATATTGAAGAAGATGTATACGCTCTTGAGTATTCGAAAATTGAAGATGGCAGGTGGAGTCCTTCCCAAACAGTTCGTGTTGGGACAGACTTTTTTGTGAATTGGTCTGATTTTGCCTCCGTGGTTGGACTTGACGGAGAGGCAGTAGCTGTCCACTGGCTTCGTGATCGCGATCTTGAAGAGATTTCTCACGCTTACGATATTCGCATCGCATTTCCTGATGAAGAGACCGGCCGCTGGAGTAATATTATAACTCCACATCTCGATGAGACGGCCACTGAACACGGTTTTGTAAGCATGGAGCCATTGAGTCGAGACAGGGTACTTGCCATCTGGCTTGATGGACGTAATACAGAAGGGCGGGCTCATGATGAGTATGAAGATTTCAGCAAGGCGATGACACTTCGCTCGGCCGAAATCTCAAGAGATGGAGAAATTACCAGGAAACGGGTGATTGATGAAGCCGTATGCGATTGCTGCCCGACAGACCTTGTTCCCGTTGATGGCGGTTTTCTGGCTGTCTATCGCGACCGGACCGAAGATGAAACCCGGGATATCAGCATTGTACGATACGATTTGGAAACAGGTGAGTGGTCCGATCCCGTAACGGTTTATGAGGATGGCTGGAAGATGATGGCGTGTCCAGTAAATGGGCCGCGAATTGTAGCCCGGGATGACTATGTCGCAATAGCCTGGTACACCGGCGCTGATGGCGATTCAAAAGTAAAATTGGCTCGCTCCACAGATGGGGGGAATACGTTCCAGGAACCCATAGTGGTGGCTGAAGGGGACCGTGTACTGGGACGTGCCGATCTCCTTTTAACCAAAGAGGGGGCGGTTTATGTGAGCTGGCTTGAAGCAAGAGACGATGCCGGTTACGTGATGCTGAGGCAGGTAAATCCCGGGGGAGATCTTGCTGAGACGATTCACGTAGGAGTTACATCTGCTTCCCGGTCCAGCGGTTTCCCAAGAATGAAGAAGGTAGATGACGCCATTATTTTGGCATGGACTCAGACCGAACCTCTTGTCCGGGTTCGCACGGCGAGAGTACAGACGGGTATTGAATAAACATTTCAAATCTAACTTACCAATAAAACAATATTTCAATGTTTGCTAAAACGATGCGATTTTGTATTACAATTATCATCACAGCCCTGCTGTTTTCAGTGAATCTGACCTTTGCTCAAAACAATAACGATGACTACCGCCAGCAGGCCATTGAAATTCTGGAAAGTGTGCCATTGTTCGACGGGCATAATGATGTTCCCTGGCAATACCGCAACCGTGTTGGATATAAATTTTCCGAACTTGATTTTTATGACACCACCCATCTTGATCCGCCTATGCACACCGACATTCCCCGGCTTCGTGAAGGCCGTGTGGGTGCACAATGGTGGTCGGTCTATGTAAATGCCAATATCCCGGAAAGCGAAGCAGTAAAACGTACACTGGAACAGGTTGATTTTGTACATCGACTGGTTGAAAAATATCCAGATCACTTCGAGCTGGCACTCACTGCCGATAATGTGGAACGAATTTTTGAAGAAGGAAAAATTGCCTCACTGATCGGTATGGAGGGAGGCCATTCCATCAACAATTCACTGGCTGTTTTGAGAATGTTTTATCAACTTGGTGCACGCTACATGACTATCACCCACAACCGAACTCTTGATTGGGCCGATGCCGCCGGTGATGATCCTCAGCACAACGGCCTGACCGAATTTGGCGAAGAAGTGATACGCGAAATGAACCGTCTGGGCATGCTGGTTGATCTTTCTCATACTACACCCGCAACCATGAAAGATGCCATTCGTGTTTCCGAAGCTCCGGTAATGTTTTCACATTCCAATGCCCGCGCACTTACCGGCCATCCCCGTAATGTACCCGAAGATGTACTGCAGATGACCCGGGATAATAACGGCATTGTGATGGTTACGTTTGTGGAAACTTTTACATCGGAAGAACGCCGCCGGTTTTTTGCTGAGCGAGCGGCTTACCAGCGTGAAATGGAATATCTCTATCCCGGAGAGCCGGACAGCGTATCACATTACATGAGTCAATGGGATGAGGTTCGTGAAGCACCAAAATCCACCCTGGAGCAGGTTGCAGATCACATCGATTATATCCGTGACCAGATAGGTGTAAATCATATTGGCATCGGGGGAGATTATGACGGCATACCCACACTGCCACTCGGTTTGGAAGATGTTAGCACCTATCCCGACCTGTTCGCAGAACTCTTGCGGAGGGGTTACTCCAAAGATGAACTGAGGCAGATAGCCGGACTCAACATGCTGCGGGTAATGAGAGACGCTGAAGAAGTTTCCATGCAACTGCGAGCAGAGCGGGAACCTTCGGAGGTATTAATAGATGATTTTGACTAACCCGGAACATCCTTAAAGCCTTCATTGTAATAAAGTGCGTTCATCCACTGAAATTTTCACGAGTAGTGAGACTCCATGATCACTGCCTTTTTTTGGATACAGCGTCATGCTCAAAACCTCTGATAACGACAAAAATCTCAAACAGAGTATTTACGAGTTCATCACCGAAGATGATGATAATGCTTGCGAAGCGATTCCGGAAAGCGCATGTAAAGAAGCATCGGGCAACTTTTTTCTGAATGCTTTTAACGGGGCCTGCACAAAGCTTGCAGAGCAGATCGCAAGCCCTTCTTTGGTATTGCCGTGGTTGTTGTCGGCAGTGGGTGCAGCAGCCTCATTCAGCGGATTCCTTGTTCCGATCAGCCGTGGCGGATCTCTGCTTCCGCAACTGGCTATATCTGCTCGGATCAGAAAGTATAAAGTGCGAAAGTGGTTCTGGGCTGGAGCAGGAGTTACCCAGGCAGTTGCTTTGCTTTTGATGGCACTTGTTGCCGTTACATTGAGTGATCTCTCAGCCGGACTACTGATTCTACTTTTGCTGGCCCTTTTCAGTATAGCAAGTGGAGTGGGGTCGGTCAGTTTTAAAGATGTGCTCGCCAAAACCATTCCAAAGGGAAAACGCGGCACACTTCTGTCTGTCCGGGCCACAGTTGGCGGAATTTTGGCACTGGGTGCGGGTTATTCGATCAACAGTTATATCGGTGAAGGTGAACAGGCCGGATTGTACGCAATTTTACTGATTGCAGCGTCTATTTTGTGGTTCATAGCGGCGGTGTTCTTTTTCTTAATCAAAGAGGAACCCGGGGCAACCGGAGGTTCCCGGACAGCATTAAAAGAAGCACGGGAAGGGTGGAATATTTTACGTTATCAGAGAGGATTTTTACGCTTTGTGATTGCCCGTTCACTGCTTTTAAGCGTAATGCTTGTCATTCCTTTTTATTCAGTCTTCGCACGGGATGTTACCGGAACGGAAGTGAGCAGTCTCGGGATTTT
This sequence comes from Balneolaceae bacterium, assembly GCA_007123785.1. Lineage (GTDB taxonomy): Bacteria > Bacteroidota > Rhodothermia > Balneolales > Balneolaceae > Rhodohalobacter. The sequence goes on along the minus strand of SLGL01000099.1, from coordinate 1,109 downwards.
TGTGATCTCCAATAGCCTGGCTATGGTACTGAGCAGTTACCTCTGGGGCCGATTTGCAGACCGGTCCAGTAAACTCGTAATGGCAGCAGGTGGATTTATTGGAGTGATTGGGGCAGTCATTGCACTAAGTTTTCTCTTTCTGCCAGAAGAGTGGCACTCCCCGATCGCATTTTCTTCTGTTTTTTTCGTAGCGGGATTTGCACATGCCGGAATTCGCCTTGGCCGCAAGACTTATCTGGTAGATGCAGCTCCCGAAAAAGAGCGTCCGCTTTACGTGGCAGTAAGTAATACGCTGGTCGGTCTTGTAACAGTACTTTCGGCAGTTTTTGGCTTCGGGGCTGATTTGTTCGGGGTGGAATGGCTGATCGCCTTTTTTGCCCTGTTGATGATCGGGGGGATTATCGTTTCGCTCACTCTGCCGGATGCTGATAAGATGGTTCAAAAATCCTGATTTGAGGCAAAGTTTTTGTGCGCTGGGAATTATTGATAGTTGAGAATTTTTAAATGTGCCCAGACAATTGAGCAGAAACATTCTGAACAGCCCGATCAATCAGTTTTAGATCCTCCTGCCGGGAGAGGCGGTGTTCGCCATCAGGCACGAGAACAAGCTCACTTTTTTCTTTTCCAATCAGATGATGTAATTGTTTCGATTTTTTCCAGGGAACATCGGCATCTTTTACCCCGTGAATCAGGCAAACTGGTATTCCAATGTTCAGTTTTCCCTTGTGCAGCAGCAAATGATTTTCTCCATCCAGAATCAGTTTATGTGTGATTTTTACCGGCTCATCCCGGTATTCACTCGGTGCCAGGATAAAACCGTTTCGGACCATCTCATTTCTCTGATTTTCCGAAAGCCTATTTTTCCAGACAGACCGTGTAAAATCGGGTGAAGAGGCAACGCCAACCACTCCCCTTACTTTTTCAGGCCGGGCCAGTGCTGCCAGAATAGCAATCCACCCGCCCATTGAAGAGCCCACGAGTACAACAGGACCATCGGCAGCATTGTCCAAGACCAGGAGGGCGTCGCTCAGCCAGTCAGAAACGGTGCCATCTTCAAACTGTCCGTCCGATTCACCGTGGCCGCGGTAATCAAACCGGATGTACGCCTG
>SLGL01000462.1 GCA_007123785.1 Balneolaceae bacterium | reverse complement strand
ACGGGTGAAAACTGAGCCTCATGCGGCAAATCGTGTTTGCTGAACGAGTAATCACCCTCATTTTCGATAAACAGGGAGGAAAGAGTATAAATTTCCTTGTAATCGGCATCAGTGATGATCTCCTCTCCGAATATTTCACTCAGCGTTTTGGTGGAGTATTCATAATAACTGGTGATCTGACTGTTCAGCGACGTAAACTGCCTGACTATCTCATTCAGAGGCTCCAGCGGATAATACTCTCCGTCGTTCTGATAGGCCAAAAGCGAGGCGATCTGGCCATTGGATTCAAAATCCTGCGTGTAGAGGCGCAACGGTTTTTCAGGTGATGTGCTCAATCTGGAATTTCTGCCGAAATTACCCGCAATAATATCGGGTTTTCCGTTTTGACTGAAATCATCCACCAACAGGCTGAACCATAGTCCATTTGTCTGTTCAAGACCCGAATGTTCGGCAACACGGCTGAATGTTTCGCCGTCATAACCGAAAATGGTGATCGGCATCCATTCTCCGGCAAGTACCAGGTCAGGATATTCTCCATCGGAAAGCTGGGCCCAGGCTGCATCCGTAATCATTCCGGCTTCCCTTAATTCGGGAGCGATTTCATCGGTTACATCTTCAAAGAAGCCGTTCCCGTCATTTTGCAGCAGATAACTGCGCGGATTAACTCCATAATCAAACGCTCGCCGGGTTCCCACAAACAGGTCATTATGTCCGTTTCCGTTAATGTCAGCCGCAGCAACCACGGAGCCGTTTTCATAAAATTCGGGTAACTTGTCTGCTGTTTTTCTAAACTGGCCATCACCCTCATTAATGTAGAGACGGTCTCTGAGCATCTCCTCACTTCCAAACACCTGGTTGCCGCCACTCACGACGTACAGATCATTCAAACCGCTGCCATTGGCATCAAAAAAGATTGCTGATACATCTTCACTATCCTGATCAGCACGGAAAAGTTCTGAATTCTCTTCAGAAGAGATAAAAGATCCGTCAGGCTGCTGGATAAATAACCGGCCAGCCTGACCGTGCGCCCCTCCGATAAACAGATCGTCCAGGCCGTTTCCATTCACATCCCCGGCAGCGAGCGCCGGACCTGCTGTTGTCAACTTGTATGGAAGCGATGGTTCTCTTCGGAAATCGTTATAACTGTTTTCCTGATGGGTATAGTCAAGAGCGATCCCTTCGGTGATATTTTCCAACAGAGCTTTATCGTAACTGTCATGGAAATGATCGTAGTTGAATTCACCGGAGGCCTGATCCTGGTTCAGTTCCAGTCGATCATTGACCGGAATATCGTAGATGGTCTGCCAGGATTGATCGGGCCAGATGACGATGAGCGAATCGATATCGGTATATCTGCCAAGCCCGAAATGAAGAACGTGATCCACAGAAGACTGAAACCCTCTCGTTGGCATCTGCTCCTGATAAAAAAGGTGATCTTCATGATACAAGACAACTTTGCTGCCGATACCTGAGGTGTTCAATCCTTCTCCGTTTAATTTCACTTGCAGAAAATGAGACTTTTCATTCAATTCAGAGTTATTGCGATAGATAAACGGTGGCATATTGACGTTATTCACCACCAGGTCAAGGCGTCCGTTGTTGTTCAGGTCCGCATACGCCGCTCCGCTGGAATAAGCGGGCTGACGAAGCCCCCACTCATCGGCCATATTTGTAAAGGTCAGATCTCCGTTGTTTTTAAAGGCGTAATTGGGAATTTTTATTGGTGGCATCTCATCGATCAGGTCAAGGTATTCTTCTTCAATATCATCGCTCACAGAGATTTGATTGACTCTCTCCTGAAGCTTCAGATTATAGTCGATATCGGTCGGGCGGCCCACCATTCCGTTTGCCACGTAGATATCTTTCCATCCGTCGTTGTCCATATCAAAAATCAATGTTGCCCAGCTCCAGTCGGTTTTTGCCACACCGGCGAAATATCCGATTTCACTAAACACTGGTGTTCCGTCGGGTGCATTTCCACGATTGATCTGCAGCGTATTGTGTGAATGTTTCGGTTTAAAACCGAAATTAAGGTGAGTTCGTATCCTCTCATAGGGATCGATGATTCCCGACCGTTTCAGTACGTCGTTCTCTTCGGGAAGCATATCGAGGGAGATGATATCCACATTTCCGTTGTTGGTCAGATCACCGATATCATTGCCCATCGATGATTTGCTGGTGTGATTGATAGAGCTCTTGAGTGCTTCCGTAAAGGTTCCATCTCCGTTGTTGATATAAAGATAGTCATCCTCGTGATAGTCGTTGCCAACGTAAATATCAGCCCAGCCATTTTGGTTGATGTCACTCACCGCCACTCCTAAACCGTAGCCAAGGGCACTGCTGTAAATTCCGGCTTCAAGTGTTACGTCAATAAAGCGATCTCCATCATTTCTGAAAAGTCGGTCGCCCGCCAGGGTATCCTGCACAGCCCGCAGCGTTTCTGCCCTCCCACGGGTTCTCTCACTGTGGAAGGAATGGTTCAGCAGGAACATATCGAGCCTGCCGTTCCGATTGAAATCAAAGAATACCGCCTGTTTGGAGTACCCTTTAAAATCGAGGCCATACTCCGCTGCCATTTCGGTAAATGTGTTGTCTTTGTTATTGATGAAAAGCTGATTGGCTCCGGTTTTTGTGCGGTAGTTTACGCGGCTCACGTAAATATCGAGGTAACCGTTTCCGTTGATATCAACCATTGTGGCTCCGGTTGACCAGCCTTCGGTATCACCGCCAACACCGGCCGATTCAGTGATATCCTCAAACACAAAATCGCCCTTGTTCAAATAGAGTTTATTTTCTACTTCATTGCCCACAAAATAGATGTCGGGCAGGCCGTTGTTGTTAATATCACCGATGGCCACGCCGCCGCCATCATAAAAATAACCGTAGTTTTGAATATTCAAATCTTTCGTGTCAACAACTTCGTTCACAAAGTTAACTTGTGTATGTGACGATGATAAAAGCGTGAATTTTATGTCCTTATCAACCGCTGTGCAGCCATACAAAAAAAATATGAACAGAACCCCGATACAGACCGTATCAAGAACAATTCTGTTTTTTAGTAATCTGATCATTCGTGCTCGATAGAAATATACATGCTTGTTTTCTTTACAAAATACATTCAAAATGAAAAGGGGGCAATTTTTCAATATTGCCCCCATCTTTCATAAAGTTACAAATCTGAATGTTATATCAGATCAGTTATATCCGGAATTTTGCTGCAAAACAGGTTCTCCGGCTACCGTACTCAAATCTATCTGATTTTGCGGAATCGGGTAAATTTCATCCCGTCCCGAAGTGAACGACCCGTTTCTTGTTGAAATGCCGAGTGCACCATTCTCATAATCTAAAAATGCATTCAGCGTTTCTTCAGCGGTTCCCCACCGAACCAGGTCAAAAAAGCGATGACCTTCCATCGCCAGCTCGAGCCGTCGCTCAAAATGAACGGCTGTACGGGCAAACTCCTGATTGCTGAAATCAGCAGAGCTGTACTCATTAATGACATAGTTCGGCAATTCATATTCTTGCCAGTTGTCGATATTTCCGACTCCACCCCCGAGGTAAACAAATGTGGTTTCCGTGTCTTCACGAATCACCCAGTCATGGCTGCCTACGCTAAGGTTCAGCATTTCCGCTTCACTTGAAACTTCTGCTGCTGCCTGTGCTCTGTTGTGATCCAGTTGCACAAAACCGGCATCATTAGCAGCTCTGTTGCGTACGCGGTTTACATATTCGCGGGCTGTTTCGAGTGAACCTACTTCCACTTCGGCTTCAGCAGCCAGTAATAGTACATCGGCAAACCGAATAATGTAGGTGTTGATGGCTGTACCAGGAGCCCAGGAGTTCAAATCGGCGTAATCTGATTGCTGCTCAGCCCAATAAACATGTTTCTTCGGTCCGTATGGGCCAAAGTTATTAGGTTCTCGTGACCAGGCGGTACCGGGGTACGGTCCCCAGTCAAGGTAGGGAACACCGCGCCGGCCTACCGTCCAATCCAGTCTCGGATCCACATTTCCTTCATACATATCGAACTGGTTGCTGGATGAAACGTCCATATCATGGATGATCATCTCATCATTGTGTGCATCCGGCCGGTTCACATCAATGTAGGGGAGGCCGTTATCGTCGGTTCGGTATGCATTTACCAGGTCCTGGGTAGGCTGGAAATACCCACAGCATGGAAACGGACTTGTGTCACCATAAGGAAAGGCGGTTGACATACCAAGATTTGCATTGTTGGTATGGCCTGTACCATCGTTGGCTACCATGTGTGCGGCGAATACATCTTCAGGGTTTCCGTCCTGTCGGGCGGGATTCCAGTTTTGCCGGAATTCATCCATCAGGTCATACGGAATGCCCTCTGTTGTAACACCGTTGGCGATGATATCATCGAACAACGTTTTCGCTTCGTTCCATTTTTCCTGATAGACATAAGTTTTGGCAAGGTATGAAGCTGCTGCCCATCTATTGGCACGTGCTCTGTCATTTTGTGTTTCAGGTAGATTGTCAATTGCGTACTGAAAATCATCTTCAATATTGGGCCAGATATCCTGATCGTTGGGCTGATTTACATCATCGGTGTCTTCATCGATCCAGGGTACCATATCGAACATGGTTTTCAGGTCGAAGTAGAAATGGCCTCGGAGAAAACGCGCTTCGGCGGCTACACGATTTTTTTCATCTTCCGTCATATCCTCCACATCATCAAGAACATTTAAGACCGAATTGGCACGAGTGATTCCCTCGTACAGAGCCTGCCATTTTCCATCAAAAAAGCTGATGTCGGCTGATGAGTTCATATTTCCAATCTGCACGTAGCCATTTGTATTACCCAGTGACTCACCCTTGTGAGCATCGGCACCGGCAATACTGCCATATACCCAGTTACTCACGTCGGTGGCTTCTCTTCGGTCAGGGGCTACCATCTGCCCGTCCAGGGCACCATACACCCCAATCAGGAGAGCCTCTACGCCCTGCTCATTTGCGAGTACTTCATCACTTAATGCTCCTTTGGGAGAAACATCGATCAATGCATCACAAGCGTAAAAGAAAAAGCCGGCCAGCGTTACAATGATAACAAGTTTACTTGTCTTGCTGCTTAAAATTTTCATGATATAAATACTTATTAATTAATTTTTTAAAACGTAATATTAACACCCAGCAGAATCTGGCGGGGACTTGCGTATGCACCTTCATCAATTCCAAAATTGGTGTTTCCACCTCCAATTTCCGGGTCCAGTCCGCTATATCCGGTAAAGGTGAGCAGGTTTGAACCTTGTACATAAAACCGGAGATTGGATGCTGAAATCATTTGAGCAACATTTACCGGCAGAGTGTATCCCACGATCAGTTCTTTTAACCGGAGAAAGGAACCATCTTCCACGAAATAGGAATTAGGGACCGTTGATGAGCTGAATCCGCCTCCTGTCGTCTGCATCGGAAGAGATGCATCCGGATTATCGGGCGACCAGGAATCATACAGTGCTGCATGGCTTTTCGCACCTGCGAAATTTGAGTAGAAATCGACCCACCATTTCACCTGGTTCCAAATGTCGTTCCCCTGAGAACCGAAGAAAAATGCACTGAAATCGAAATTTTTGTAATTCACTCCAATATCAACGCCGTATGTGAAATCGGGGTTTGGGTCGCCCAGGAATGTTCTGTCATCCGACGTAATTTGTCCGTCTCCGGTCAGGTCTGCATAACGATACTGGCCTACAGCTGCATCGGTTTGATAGGAACCGCCCGGTGCACTGGCATTCAGTTCGTCAATTTCCTGCTGGCTTGTGAAAAACCCATCGATCTGATAGCCATAAAAAGAGGAGACCGGCTGCCCAACTTCATTTCGAATGATATCGGTTCCAAAACGCCGGCTGTCCTGGCTGAAAAACTCACTGATTTCGGAAATTCTGACAATCTCATTTCGGTAAGATGTAAAACTCACTCCGATATTATAAGATAAATCATCCCGTCCAAGATCCCCGAATGTGGTTATTTTAGCATCAATCCCGGTATTTCTCATGTTACCAACATTTACAAAAGGCACAGTAGCCGTACCTGCCGTACCTACTAATTGCGGATTATAAAGCAGGTCCCGTACTTCTTTCCAGTAGTACTCGGCCGTAATTTCTATCCGGTTATTAAACAGATTAGATGTAAAACCGACATTACCGGTAATATTGCGTTCCCATTTGGCATCAGGATTACCAATTCGATCCTGTTCAAATCCAAGGTCTATATTGCTGTTACTGCCTGTAATGGGATAGTAGGAAGAGGAAGTATTTCCAGCATATAAACTGTGAGGATTATTCGGGTTCACATTCATTTGATTCCCCATCACACCAAGCCCGGCTCGGAGCCTCAGCTCATTAAGCCAGGAGATATCCTGCATAAACGATTCCTGGGATATTCGCCATGCAACACTACCTGATGGAAATGTGCCCCATTTATTATTTAAAAACCTGGAAGAACCATCTCTTCGCAGTGTTGCACTGAAAATGTACTTGCTATCGTAATTGTAATCGATTCTGCCAAAGTACGATAAGAGTGCATCTTCATACTTATAGCTGTAATTGGTTCTCGTTCCCGCACCGGTAGAGAGATTTGTATAATTAGGATTGAAAGAAAAATAATCCTGTGTTGTACCTCCCAACTGCTCACCTTTATTTTGATAAGCTTCGGTTCCGGCAATAATTTCTAAGGAGTGTGCCTCGCCAAAATTCTCACGGAAAGTAAGGGTATTTGTCCAGGTCCAGTTGTACCCTTTATTGGCATTCGAACTAAACGAATTGGTTGAGTTATTTTCAGCATTCTCATAGGTAGGAAATGTAAACGAGCTGTTCGCCCATGAGCTCACTTCTCCACCAAAATTGGTTCGAAACATGAATCGATCATCGAGAAAATCCATTTCAGCAAAAACATTACCGAACAACCGGCTGTTGGTCGATTCATTATTACGGGTTCGCTCTCTCACGGCAACTGGATTTTGCGCTTGTCCGAGTTGCTGTCCTGCAGAACCAGCATAATTACCACCTACATCATACACAGGTACAATCGGTTGCTGCCGGTAAGACATACCAATAGCACTTCCCTCAGTGAGTGTTCCCGATTGAGGATTTTCGACCATTGTGAAAGATATATTTTCACCTACCCGCAAATTGTCGTTTATATTAAACCGGGTGTTTACCCTGATAGTTGATCGCTCATTGTAGGTCCTTGCCAGTGTACCCTGTTGATCAAGGTGGCTCAATGACAAAAGATAACTTCCCTGGTCACCGCCACCGCTTACAGAAAGCTCATGGCTCATGGTCATTGCCGGGGAAAAGATCTCTTCATACCAATTCGTTCCCTCATGGTTGGCTCTTACGATTTGATTAAATCCACCCAGTTCGGCGGCATCTGTATATTCAGGATTTAAAAAATAATCACTTTCATCTACATCGGCTTCCATGGCTCCGGCCGGCCGGATGTAATCCGGCAGTACAGGAGTTTGACCACTTCCATATTGAGGGTCAGGCCTTGGATTACCTCCGGAATTTTCGATGGCTGTCCACTTTAAATCGGCCATTTCCTGTGGGCTGAGAACATTCCATACATTCCCGCTTTCAGGTATGCTGTAGCCGGTATGGCCATTATAACTGATCTGCATACTGCCTTGACCTCTCTTGGTGGTTATAACAATCACACCGTTTGCCGCCCGTGAGCCATAAATAGATGCCGCAGCTCCATCTTTCAGAATCTGCATCGATTCAATATCACCGGGGTTTAAATTACTTACGTTTTGTGTGGGTACCCCGTCCACTACATATAAAGGTGCATTATTTCCAAAAGTGTTGATACCTCGAATCCGAACATTTGGTTCTTCACCGGGCTGGCCGGAAGATACCACTGATACCCCGGAAGCTCTTCCCTGAAGTTCCCGTGAAACCTGTCCGGATACTCCCCGGGCCATACTTTCCATATCTACCACATCCACAGAACCGGATATGTTTTGCCGCTCCTGAATCGTGTATCCAACTACAACAAGTTCATCTCCGGCGATCACCGAAGAAACGAGTTCAACATTTATCTCGGTTCTGCCCTCGATCATTACTTCTTTACGCTCAAATCCAATAAATGTAAAAACAAGAACCTGAGTTAGATCCTCTACCTGCAATTCAAAATTGCCTTCAATATCAGTGCTGGTTCCTGTAGTAGTGCCCTGAATTGCAATGTTTACACCGGGCAGAGGCTCACCGGTCTGGGAATCTGTAACGGTTCCCTGTACAGTTTCCTGAATTTCATCTTCTTCAATTGTGATAGCGCTTTCAGATTCGGCCAAAAAATCATCACTTAGTCCAGATGGATATGATGAAGCTGTCGAAAAAGAGGCTAATGACAAAGCTCCTGTCACTAAAAAAGCTATTGCCACTTTAATGATATGTCTCATTATTCGCATAGTTTATTGTTATGGTTATCAATTTTATGTTTTATTTGATAACACCTTATAAAAAATTGCAACTATGCATTAACCGGTTAAGCGATAAAAAATAGAAGAGCTGGTATAACCTTCACTGATTCTAAAAACCTT
>SLGL01000003.1 GCA_007123785.1 Balneolaceae bacterium | reverse complement strand
GGGAAGGAGCAGCGCAAGCGCTCCGATATTGTTCATAAACCCGGAAAGAAGCGTTACGAAACCGGTTAATACAGCAACCTGAAGAAAAACACTCTTCCCTAATTTTTCTAATTATTTTTAAACGATTTTGACCCACTGCGGTGGCAGGTTATTAGATGCTGAAAAGGTTTGCAATATTAAACGCAAAACTATGGTGGCGCTCTCTACAGGGCCTTGAGGTAGCGGCTATTCTGTTCTATTCACTTTTTATCTTGCTTGTAGTGGGGCAGTTTTTGGGGGTTATTCTCATTTTACTGTTCACTTCCGATGCGGAACAGGCACAGCATTTCTATCCGTGGATAACCCCTGAAATCCAGAAAATGTCCAGTTTGATTTTTGTAAATGCTCTTTGGGTTTCGCAAATATTCTTTACAAAAATAAATCGTCTTCGTCTTAATGATAACCGCAAACTCCTTGCTCTTGGTTATCCCGTAAATAAACTATCCAACTATCTGAATATAGCCGGTTTTTTTCATCCCGTTAATCTGATGTTTCAGTTTTTCTGGCTCGCCTATCTCGTTTTTCTGGCGGATTCGTACATTCAGGTTATAGCCGTTTTTATGCTGATACTTGTAAATTACGGATTGATCAACTCTCTGAAATGGCGATTTCGCATCTACTTTGCCGATAAATTCAAACATGTCGGAGGGATCGCAGTTACCCTCGTTATTCTGATAATCATACTCGCAATAAATTTCGATTTTACCAGGTATATCCAGTCACCGCAAGAGGCAGCAGATACTTATTTAGGCTGGCTTTACTACACGCCAGGCTACATTTTTTACTATATTGCAGCCGAACTTACCTTTCGCTTTGAACAGATTTTTGTTTTAATAATTCTTTTAATGCTTCTGTTTATGCTGCATCAAGACATGTATCTGAATACAAAGAAAGCACTTCTTACACCAGCACAAACATCTTCAAAAAGAAGTAAAAGCCACCTGGCAAGCTTCACTAAATGGCTGGGACACGAAGGGGGTAAGTATTTCTACACGGTCTGGAGTCATAAGTACAGCAAAATTCAGCTTTTAATTACATACATTTTTGTATTTCCCTACATCATTCTGCTGGGTGACGGAACCTACATTATTGGGGTTTTTCTTACGCTGATCCCGATTATTTTTCTGATGGTACTGATGACTAACATGTATGGATTTGAAAACCGCGAATTGCTGCTCTCACTTCAGCTTCCTATGAAAGTGAACGACATTGTGAACCAGCGGATTTATGCAGCACTTTTGGTTACATTAGGTGGTGCATCAATCGTACTGATTGCCGTACCGATATTTATCGAGTCTATTCCGGTTATGATCCAGACTCACCTTGGTATCTTTTTGATTGCACTTATCTTCCTTCACTATATTTTGAGCAGCAGTATCAACAACTATAGTAAAATCGAAGAGGTAAGTGTTATGTCGGTGTCGAACCCGGTACTTCCGGCCTCTGTTACATTTTCATCAGTATTCATCGTGATGATTTTGGGGGTGTTTACATTTTTGGTGATAGAAAATTATGTCTGGTACCACATTCTGACTCTCTTTATTCTGAATATTTTAATGGGGATCTCTTTGAGAAAGAAAATGAAGTCACTTGAAGGGCCTTTTAAACAAAAAGTTATTCCCAAATTATGGAACGAGCTTTAATTATAAAAAACCTTACCAAATCCTACGGCCGCGCACCAGTATTGAAACAGCTTGCACTGGATGTGCCTGCCGGAAATATATTTGGTTTGATTGGCCCCAACGGAGCAGGCAAAAGTACACTGATTGGAATTTTGACCGGTCTTCTTGAATATGACGACGGAGTGATCATCATAAACGGGCTGGAACTCAACCACTCGAATGAAATTGAGATCAAAAAAGATGTGGCTTCGGTTTTGCAGCCACCCTTGCTGTTTGAAAATTTTACCAGTTATGAATTCGTGAAATATGTCTGCGAAGTGTATAAGGAGACACCTGCCGACCTTGATAATAAAATCACATCGATCTTCTCATATTTCGAAATTGATGAATTCAGAAATGTTCAAACCAAACAGTTATCCTCCGGAAGCCGCAAAAAACTGGGTTTTTGTGCCGCTATTTTGACCAATCCGAAACTGCTCTTCCTGGATGAACCGTTCGAAAGTGTGGACGTGATATCCATCGGCAGGATGAAAACCATTATCAGGAAACTGAAAGATAAAGGCGTAACAATCTTCATCACAAGCCATATCCTGGAAATTGTAGAGAACCTCTGCGATGATATTGCAATATTGAATAAAGGAGAAATTTTAGCTTATCTCGACTCTGCATCGAGGCGGCAGCTTCAGAAAGATTCATCCCTTAATGAAATATTTGAACAATATGTAGAAGTAAACACTACCACCATAGATCATCTCGAATGGCTTTAATTCAAGCCGTTCAAGTTGTATTTTAGCGCCAGAATTTTAACCTGAATTATTCAGATTAAAAAAATTATCACATAAATTAATCAAAGAACGTGAGTGAGATAAATATTGCTGTTGTACCGGTAGCCGGGATGGGCACCCGGTTGCTGCCTGCCACCAAATCACAACCCAAAGAGATGCTGCCCGTGGGCCGGAAGCCTGTTGTACAGTATGTAGTGGAGGAACTGGACAGGGTGGGTGTAAACCGCCTTCTTTTTGTAACAGGACAGGGTAAACATTCTATCGAAAACCATTTTGACCTGAATCCTGACCTTACCCAGATGCTTCGTGAAGATGGTAAAGAAGATCTTTTGGCTGAGTTATCCTTTATTCGTGCACCGATGCAGTATTTTTATACCCGCCAGCGGCAGCTCCTGGGGCTGGGCCATGCCATTTTATGCGCCGAGGCATTTGTGGGCAACCAGCCATTTGTGGCGGCGCTGGGCGACTCAATCATAGGCATGAATGCCAAGAGCCGAATTGTGGAACGGATGATGAAATGTTATGCTGATAATGATGCGGATGCCATAATTGCATTCGAAGAAGTTCCCGCCGAAGAAACGTACCGCTATGGTATTGCCGATCCCAAATCAGACACCGACATATTTGAAATGAACGATCTGGTAGAAAAACCTCAGGTGAGTGAAGCTCCCAGTAATCTGGCAATCGCCGCGCGATATGTGCTCTCCCCAAAAATTTTTGAAGCTCTGAAGGCAACCAAGCCCGGCGTGGGCGATGAAATTCAGCTTACCGATGCCATTCGCCTGTTGCTTAAAAATAGCGGTAAGGTATATGGTGTTCGTCTGAAAAAAGAGGAAAAACGGTACGATATCGGAAATTTTAGCTCTTACTTCCAGGCATTTACGGAATTTGCACTGGCGGATGAACATGTGGGCCCTGAACTGAGAACCTACCTAAAAAAATTGCTCAATGAAGATCATTCGTAAAAAAGCTCATGCCCGTGCCGGTTTCCTCGGTAACCCTTCCGATGGCTACAACGGAAAAACAATCTCCTTTATCATCCGGAATTTTTCAGCTGAGGTGGTATTGTATGAGTGGGAGCAGGTTGAAATTGTGATGGCCGAACAGGACCGTGGCCGGTTCCGGTCTGTGTATGACCTGGCCAATGACGTAAAACTACACGGATATTATGGTGGAATCCGGCTTATTAAAGCCACTATCAAACGATTTGTGGAGTATTGTGAGGTAAGGCAAATACCACTCCATTCACAAAATTTTTCCATACGATACAATTCCGACATACCGCGGCAGGTGGGACTTGCAGGTTCAAGTTCCATTATTGTGGCCACGCTCCGCTGCCTGATGGAGTTTTACGATGTTAAGCTTCCCGAAGAAGTTCAGCCCTCGTTTGTACTTTCTGTGGAGCAGGAAGAACTGGGTATTTCAGCCGGATTGCAGGATCGTGTGATTCAGGTGTATGAAGGGCTGGTATTTATGAATTTTGACAAAAGTGTGGAAAAAACCGTTAGCGGGTATCGCTGTTACGATTACGAAAGGCTAAATCCGGCACTTCTGAACAATGTGTACATTGCCTGGCACGACGGGCTCAGTGAACCCACGGAGGTGTATCACAACGATATTCGCGGGCGCTTTCTGAGAGGAGAGGAAAAAGTGGTGAATGCGATGAACCGTTTTGCCTCCATCGCCGCTGAAGGAAAACAGGCCTTGCATAACGGCAATCAGGAAACTCTGGCAAAACTGATTAATGAAAATTTCGACCTGAGGCGTTCCATTTCAAAACTTCCGGAGTGGCAGGAAGAGATGGTGGAAACGGCACGATCGTGCGGTGCCAGTGCCAAATTTGCCGGATCTGGCGGGGCGATTGTAGGAACCTATCGCGATGAAGAGATGCTTGGTAAAATGGCTGAAAAACTTACGGAAATGGAAGTCCGAACGATTGTACCGAAGGTTGAATCGGATTTGAATTAAAAAATTCATCCCAATAAACCCGCAATGTTTCCTTGTCATCAATGGTAGTAAGAATGGAATTATTCAGCCTTTTTGAAGAAAAAACATTGCGGGTTTTCTCGTCATTTGATCGTTGACACGACACTACCTGTTTTACAGTTCAATTTTTGCCTGATTACTAATATGGCAGGCTTTCAGCTATCAGCAGGCATCAAACCAGTATTGGGAAGCTGATAACGGAAGGCTGAGTGTTATCAAATTTTACCATGATAACTCAGTTTATTATGCTTTTAACCACAAAATACCGTCAGTTTAAAAAAAACATGAAGATCAGGTGCCTTTCATTTTTACTGCTGATGGTCTTTTTCGGCTGCCAGTCTGCTGATGATCAATTACAGGCTCTGTTCGACGATCACTGGGAGTACAGCCTTCAAAGCAACCCCCTTTTTGCCACTGCACAAAGCGATCACCGATTTAACGATCGCTTGCCCGAAACCGGGCTTGAGGCGATGAAAGTCAGGTATCAGACAAACAGGGATTTTATCGAACGATTGCACAACATTTCGAAAGAACGATTGACTGATGAAAGCCGCATAAACTACGATATTTTCGAAATTCAACTCCGGAATTCCATTCGTGGTTATGAAGTGAACGATCACCTGCTGCCGTTGAACGGATGGTGGGATTATCATGCTGCATTTGCTGACCTGGGTAACCGTATGCCGTTCAATAACACTGAAGATTTTGAAAATTATCTGAGCCGCCTCGATGCTTTTCCGGATTACAACAGCGGTTACATCGAACGGATGCGGAAAGGAATGGAGCAGGAATTTGTACGTTCGAAGGTGGTGTTTGATGATTACCTTGCCTCAATCGAAGCACACATCAGCAATGATGTATCAGAAAGCCGCTTGTTTGAACCGTTTATTGAATTTCCCGGTTCAGTTGATGATGATGATCAGAAAAGGCTTACAGAGAGAGCCGCTGAAATACTGGAGAACGAGGTAATTCCCGGGTTTGAGCAACTGCGCGATTTTTTACGGGATGAGTACATTCCTGCCGCTACCGAAACTATCGGAATTACCGAAGTGCCCGGCGGAGAGGAATATTACGACTATTTGGTAGAGTACTACACCACGATGGAAATAAGCCCGGCAGAAATCCATCAAACCGGACTGGATGAAGTTGAACGTATTCGCAGTGATATGATGGAGGTTGTGGATGAGTCCGGCTTCGGTGACGACTTTGATGGATTTGTGGAGTTCTTGAGAACCGATCCGCAATTCTATGCCGAAACTCCCGAAGAATTGATGAAGGAGACTGCCTACGTTCTCAAAAAGATGGACGGGAAACTGCCGGAGCTTTTTAAAACTCTGCCGAGGCTTCCGTACGGACTTATGGAAGTGCCAGATTATCTGGCACCCCGAACCGCCACAGCCTATTACAGCCGGGGCGCTGCTGATGGAACGAGAGCTGGTTTTTACGCTGTGAATACGTACGATCTTCCCAGTCGTCCGCTCTATGAAGTGACGGCCCTATCACTTCACGAAGCCGTTCCGGGACACCACCTTCAGATTGCTCTTCAGCAGGAGCTCGATGATCTGCCCAAATTCAGAACGGTTGCCGGATTTACCGCTTACGTGGAAGGATGGGCGCTCTATTCGGAATGGCTTGGGCTCGAAGCGGATATGTACGAAGATCCCTACACTAATTTTGGTCGGCTGAGTTACGAAATGTGGCGTGCACTGCGCCTGGTGGTGGATACAGGAATGCACGCCAAAGGGTGGACCCGTGAAGAATCGATCGATTTTATGGCTGTGAATTCAGCACTTTCCATGCATAATATCCGCTCGGAAGTGAACCGCTATATTTTCTGGCCGGGGCAGGCACTCGCCTACAAGATGGGTGAGATCAAAATCAGGGAACTGCGGGCTGAGGCCGAAGAGTCTCTGGGCGATGATTTCGATCTCCGTGAATTTCACGATGTGATTCTATTGAGTGGCAGCGTACCGCTGAGTGTACTGGAAGATAATGTGAAAAAGTTCATTGAAGAGGCCACAAAAAATTAAGGAAGCGGGCCACTCTTGAACTAATTTTTTTTCAAATAGGAAAATTTTCAGCAACCCGTACAACGGGTCGCTGACCCGTTCCTCAGATATCTGCATAACCAAATCTTACCCAGGGAAAAAATCTCAGCCATGTCCCAACACTTCCAGTCCATGTGAATACTCAGAAGTGCCGGATAAGCTCTCCACCGTACAACGGGTCGCTGACCCGTTCCTCAGATACCTGAAAATCCAGATTTTCCCAGGGAATAAAACCTCAGCACTTATCCCATTGCACCCAGAGGAATAGGACTGTCAAGGGCTTCAGAAATGGCTCGTGTAAGTTCCTTCTCTCTCGTGGTGATTTTTTTATCGGATGTTATACAGTGAATGACCGCACTCAGAATATATTTTTTTACCGGGTTTGCTGAAGCTGCCAGTTCATCCAGTGCTTTATCCAATTGATTGAGGCCGCATTCTGCTCTGGGCAGCAGTTTCATGCCGTCGGGCATCACTTTTTCTATCGGTTTGATTCCCGCCTGCCACGCCTCTTCTGTGTCTGTGGCAGAGCTGTGGGATAAGGCCGAAAGCAAAACAGAGAGCTCCTTTTCAAGTGATTTGAGGTTATGATGGCGAATATCGGGCTTTTTAACCTTTGAAAAAGCGACATCAAGTTGATGGATTACCATTTTATCGAGAGCAAAGCCGAACAGGTTTTCTGAATCGGTTTCCAGGACCATCTGTTCCATAATGGCACGGAAAGTTTTGTATTGTGCCTCACTCATATGACGGAGCGATGGGAGTGCGAGCTCGGCAAGGGGCAGGTACCATTCCCGTTTGCCCGTTTGAAGTTCTTTTAATAAGGTCAGAACCTGCTCTGACATTTCTTCTCCGGCTTTTTCCATGAACCAGTCAGGCAGTGATGAGCTCTTCTGGTCTCCGTTCGCTGAAGCAAATAAGAGTCCGTAAGTCAACGCTTCAGCAGCCAGAGGTTCATGGGCTGCTTCACGAAGAGATACAGGAATTTCCCGGAGAAGCTCTCCTGCCCGGTTCACGTTTTGTCCGCCGAGGGTACCGATTGCACCCATAATTACTTCCGGTGTAAGCGCGGCATGGCCTTTGACACCTTTTGGAGTCACTGTTGTTCCGCCTGAAACATGATCCTGCTGAAACTGCTGCCGGATTTTTGAGGTATCTTTCTTTTTGCCGTGGCCGTAAGAAGGGCTTATGGCTTTAATACGGTCTTCAATGGGAGGATGGGTTGCAAAAAGCATGTCCAGCGCAGAATGGAAACTGCTGGCAAAAAAGAGGTGGCTCATCTCCATCGCATGGCCATCTTTGATTTCTGCACCTTTTTTCTTCATCCCTATTTTATTGAGTGCTCCTGCCAGCCCGTCGGGATTTCGGGTATACTGAACGGCAGCAGCATCGGCCAGATATTCGCGCTGGCGGGAGATTGCAGACTGAATCATCCGCCCGAACAGCATTCCGATGTATCCGATAATTACCAGTGCAAGGCCAAACAGAATCATCGCCATCGCAGAATTTCCGCTTCCTTTTCCACCGCGCCCGCCCCGCATGGCACCAGAGTAAAGTGTGCTGCGCATCAAAATCATCCCCATGATGTGGATCACCAGAATACCATTCAGAATGCCAATCAATCGGATATTGAGGCGCATATCGCCATTAAAAATGTGGCTGAATTCGTGTGCGATGACACCCTGAAGTTCATCGCGATTGAGCTGTTCAAGACAGCCGCGGGTTACACCTACTGCCGCATCGTTGGTGCCGAAACCCGCTGCAAATGCGTTAATGTTTTCTTCCCGGTCCAGAATGAACACATCGGGTACCGGCAGTCCCGAAGCAATCGACATCTCTTCCACAATATTCATCAGTCTGCGTTCGGCCTGATCTGTTGTGGAAGGATTTACACGCCGGCCGCCAAGCAGCTCCGCCACTGCCGACCCCCCTTTTCGGAGTTGTGAAACGCGGTACACCGTTCCGATCCCGATCATAATCAGTACCATCACCGACACGGTCGTCAGCCATCCGGGATACCAGAACGAAACCCCGCCATCTACAGTAGTTTGCGAATGAAACAGGATAAGTGTGACCAGGTAAACGGAAAGTATAATCCCGATGACAGCGAGTACGTAGAGGAGAATCAGTTTGCCGGTGTTGCGTTTGGCACGATCCTGCGCTTCAAAAAAATCCATTTTTTAT
>SLGL01000318.1 GCA_007123785.1 Balneolaceae bacterium | reverse complement strand
CAACCGTCTTGATCTTTTTTTCAATCGCTTCGTCGATGATACGATCCAGTTCGCGGTCAATCTGATCACCTTTGTTATAAATATCGTGGAGATCGAGTTTCAATTTGGCCATGAGTGGGAACCGGTATTTTTAATATTCTACTGTGAAGATAAAAAAAGTGAGGGAACTGTAAAGATGATTCAGCTGATTCCGAATCGATTCATCCGGTGACTCTCCTCTGTTTTACAGATGAAATTGCAGTAGTAACGTTTCAATGATAATACATCGGGTTTCGTTTCACGGGAATCCTTGCACTCGGAGCTTATGAAACTTGAGGTTGCTGTTGACAGATTTGGTTTTTGTCGTTGACTGTTGGCCCTATCCACTCGGACCCATCCCCCATCCCCTTCCCTATGCCGCAAATGCACGACACAAGGAAGGGGTGACTTTTTGCAGGGTTAATAGGATAGATTAAAAAGTCTCTCATTGTTCCGCTGGTACTTTTTTCAGGTTTCAATATTAAATACAAGAGGATTCTGCTTCGGTTTTTCTGAAAGAACTTTTTATAAGGCTGTTATGTTATGAATATCAGCAACATATGATCCTTACATGACTCATCTGGGTTGGAATCATGATATACATGCTAAAACATTTCTTATTTTGGAAATAATGACCCTTTGAAAAGATAGTGGGATAGTATTTTTGTTAAAGTTTCATAATTATATAATAAATATACTCAGGACATTTTCGTTATGCTTTTGAAAACATTATACCCCAAAGTCTTGTTTTAGGTCAAAGTCTCCAGAAAAATAAATTATATCTACATCAAAAAAATGAATTCTGCTTTAATAGCTGTTCACAGAGAAACAATACCAGTTTACAAAATTGTTGTGTCGATACTTGCAGCACTGCTTATATCTGTCTGGTTGGTTCCATCTTCAATTTTTGCCCAGCCTTCAGAGCCAACAGAAACTCTGCTGAACAGGGCATCAGTGAATATCGATGCAGGAGATGAAGAACGGGCTCTTGCAATATACAGGGACATCCTGATGTGGGAGCCGGCAAACTATGAAGCGCTTTGGAATGCAAGCTTACTTTACACAAGAAAAGGGCATTATCAGCAGACAGAGCGGAGGAAAATCAACTATTTTACCAGAGCACGTGAATTGGCGGTGATTGCGATTGAAGTCCACCCCGACAAGCCGCGTTCACATTATGTGTATGGGATCTCTACTGCAACTCTTGTAGACCTTATGCCCAACTCAGCCGAACGAATTCAACTGATCTGGGATATCCGTAAGCATGCCAATCGTGCTGCTGAACTCGATCCCAACTATGCACCAACCTGGCATCTTTTGGGGATCTGGAATTCCAAGCTTGCAAACACCTCCCGTGCCGAACGTCTCGGAGCAAGGATGATCTATGGCAGATTGCCCGATGATGCGAGTCATGCCAAGGCCGAAGAGTACCTGAAGCGTGCGATTCGCCTTGATCCGAATGAAATTCTTTTTCATGTAGATCTTGCACAGCACTATATGGCGTCGGGTCAGCATACAAAAGCAAAGCCAATTCTGGAGCGTGTACTGGTAATGAATACTGTTTCTGAAAGTGACCGTTTCTACATGGCCGAAGCACGTGAAAACCTCAGCCAGATCAGATAGTGATTCAGCAGCGCGTAAGATGTATTGTCTGCGATAAAAAATCGTTTTTATTTTGCCTCTATATAGACACTTCGATGCGTTCATTGTCATCTGGCTGGTCACTAATCCGCTTTTTGCTATTCAGAATAAAAGTGGAGCTTGTTACATTATGCAGGTTAACCACCTGATACTCATCTCATCATACTTATGAAATTTCCGCTTCGTTGATTAAATTACTTCAGTTGAGAAATTCTTAATACCATGATCACCAAAGAAAAAGCAATCATGATGTTTTATTCCAGCCGTTTATCTCGATGTGGTACGTAGCATCAACATCGCCACTCGATCGATTGTGAACACTCTTGTGGTGGTCCCGTAAAAGTTAATCTACGAATGTAGTAAGTTCATCTTTTTAATATTCTACAGCAAATGTTGTGGGTGAATTGATATGATGGCCCCTGCAGTTCCCTCTCGAGAAGGGGATTTCATTTATCTCAAATATCTCAAAAATAAATACCCACAAAAATTCCCGAAGAACCCTTTTTAAATTCCCAACTTTAACTTAAAAACTTCTCATAAATTATTAACTTCGCAGTGCAGAAATTATCTAATCATTTTATGAGTAAAACCATCAGCGAAGTTACGTTACGAACGAAGGGAATCCTGCCGGTTCAGAAACTGAAACTGCTCAACGAAGCGGGAATTGTTTCGGGTGTGGAGGGTTTCCCGATTGAAGAAAATCAATATCAGCCCAACTCCATCGACCTGAGACTGGGCGAAACAGCCTATCGTGTTCGGAGTAGTTTTTTGCCGGAAAATGAAACGGTTCAGCAGAAGATCGATAAACTTTTTCAATACAAATTTTCTATTGAGAATGGAGCCGTACTGGAGCCGAATTGTGTATATATCATTCCGCTGCTGGAACAGCTCAAACTGCCCGCATCGCACTACTCAATGCAGAAAAACCTGTTCAACGGCTCGGATGGTGATGAAATCAGGCTGATTTCCGAAGAAAACCTCTCGGCCAAAGCCAACCCCAAAAGCACCACCGGAAGGCTCGATATTTTTACGCGCGTCATCACCGACTACTCCCACAGGTTCGAAGAGATTGAACATGGATTTCGCGGCCGGCTCTATCTCGAAGTGGTGCCCAAGTCGTTTCCGATTAAAGTTCGCACGGGTCAGCGGCTCAACCAGCTTCGTATCCGGCACGGACACACCGTTCTGAGTGACCAGGATATTCTGCGCACACACGGGAGTGATCCGCTTCTGTTTGATGAAGCCGGCCAGCCTCTTCCGATGGATAAGCTCAATGTAAATAACGGCCTTTTTATGAGCGTGAACCTGAAGGGAGATGAAAACGACCTGCTCGGGTACAAGGCAAAAAAACATCGGGATCTGATCAATCTGGATAACGTCAATCACTACGAAATTTCCGATTTCTGGGAGCCGATTCTGACGGCTAACAACGAACACCTGATCCTTGAACCGGAAGCATTCTACATTTTTGCCTCAAGTGAGCGGTGTCGCATTCCCAAACACCTTGCCGCCGAAATGATCGCCTACGATACCGGTTCAGGTGAACTACGAACCCACTACGCCGGATTTTTCGACAGTGGATTCGGGGGGGAAGTAGCTGACAAAGGAGCACGGGCCGTTCTGGAAGTACGCTCTCACGATGTACCTTTTCTGATTGAGCACGGACAGACTTTCTGCAGTATGAAATTTGAGCCGAATACCGAGATCCCCGATTTTGTGTACGGAAATGAAATCAAAAGTAATTACCAGGGCCAGGGACTAAAACTGGGCAAACACTTTAAACAGCGGTAAGATGCCGGTTGACCGATGTATCTGTCACCAAATTTCGTTTGAACAAATTCTGAAGTCTGTTAATGAGAGGGGTTTGCGGACCGTACAGGAAATTCAGGCTGAAAAATTGAGCAGTACCAATTGCAAACTCTGCCTGCCCTATATTGAACGGATGCTGGAAACAGGTGAAACATCATTTGTGCCTGGCGGTATTCAGCAAAAAAAGAGGGGTACATGAACCTGTTTTATGTCGATCCTGACAACATAATACCACCTGAAATTCATATTTTAGGTCAGGAGGCAAAGCATATCGCAAGAGTGCTTCGATATACTGTGGGGGAATCACTGGATGTTACAGATGGCCGGGGTAAACGGTACCGTTGCACCATTTCCGGTAATTCGAAGGAGCAGGTTTCGGTAAAGATTGAAGAAACGGAAACAGAAGTACGGCAGGAGCCTTTCGTCACACTCTGTCTTGGAATCATCAAAAAAAGGGATCGTCTTGAGTTTGCTGTTGAAAAAGCGGTGGAATTGGGGGCAGATGAAATCATTCTTTTTAAAGGCAGTTACAGTGAGAAAGGAAACGTAAGGGAAGATCGAATCCGGAGTACTGTCCTGGCGGCGATGAAGCAGTCACTCAGGCTTTTTTTACCCGATGTCAGAGTCGTGAACTCCCTGAAACAGGCGCTGGAATCAGCAGATGAAAAAGCAGTTATTGTAATGGCCGATGAAACAGCCGGAGGACATACGGAACCTGTTTTGCAAAGTGACCGATATCATTTGATCATCGGCCCGGAAGGAGGTTTCTCGGATGGGGAGCGAGATATTCTAAAAAGTCGAAATGCCACACCTTATTCACTGGGGCCAAATAGGTTGCGTACTGAAACAGCCGCTATTGTGATGACTGTTCGCTTTAAAATAAAGTGATACATTCGGTGTAAATAGATTTAGGTTCAAGTATTAGGAGTATTTTTTTTTAGATGGGGTGACACAACCTGTCACTTTTCATTTGTATGTTTGGCTGAACAAACGCGTTAAACGATCTAATCCGATGATTCAAATCACACGAAGCCAAAGTCTGTCCATTCTTGCAAAGCGCCTTGCTTCCACTCTGGAACAGTCGGCTTCGGATGATCCGTTCGTACCGCAAACCATTATCGTTCCCAATCTCGATACTGCCCGGTGGCTGAAACTCTTTTTGGCCGAAAACAGCGGGTTTGCGGGAAATCTTGAGTGCATACTACCCGCCGAATGGCAGTGGGAACAGGTGCGAAAATTATGGCCAGGTCTGCCCGGCCTGCTCCCGTCCGATCCGGCACCAATGAAATGGACTCTTTTTGAACTGCTTTTAGATGATCAGATTCGCGCCAGTTTTCCGGTTTTAGACCGCTATATCGCAGCGCGCCCCGATGATGTAAAGGAGGAAGCTGTACTGCATCTGGCTGCTCAGATCTCTTCTGTGTTTGACCAGTATCTGGTGTATCGTCCCGAGATGCTGATCCGGTGGCAGAACGGAAAAACAGGTTCCGGTAATGAAGAGTGGCAGGCGGAACTCTGGCAAATACTTCATCAGACCTGGAAAAAAAAGAGTACTCAGTCGCTGAACAGGGCGGAGCTTTTTCAGAAAACATTTCGTGCAATAGAGCAGGGAAACATCAAAACGGATGAGTACCTTTTTGTTTTCAATGCCGGGCTGGTGCCGATGTCAGTCATCCAGATGATAAAGGCTGCGGGGGACCGTACAGAGATCAATGTTTATCATCTTCAGCTTGTAACCACTTTCGAAGGAAATAAAAATGAGCTGATTCGCAGTTTCGGCCAGGAAGCACGGAACGTTCAGCAAGGAGTTCAGGCTCTTGATGGTGAGATTCAGGAAGAATTTTCTGCTGATTTTGCAGACACCACACTTGGAGATATTAAGCGTTCGGTTGTCAGCGGCTCTTCTGTTGTGAACATTCGGGGTGAGGGGAATCCGGATGGAATTGAAATCCGGAGTTGTCACTCCCCGCTCAGAGAGATCGAAACCCTGCAGCAGTTTTTACTTGAAAAGTTCGAAGAAGACGAAACTCTCAGTCCGAATGATGTTCTCATCGTCACGCCAGGCCTGGATCGCTATAAGCAGGCCATTCGTGCCGTTTTAGATAATCCGGAGCAGGGACAGCCCGCTATTCCGTATTACCTGGGCGGATTCCGAAGCTCAGACACCGGCCTGATCCGCTCTGCAGAACAGCTCCTTCAGCTTACCGATTCCCGTTTTCTTTTTTCACAGGTGATGGACCTGTTTCAGTCGGAGCCGGTCCGGGAAAAGCTTCAGATGACCACCTCCGATGCATCGAGAGTCAGAGAGTGGATGGAAGAGAATCATGTAATCTGGGGTATCGATTCGGAGCATCGAAAGGAGTGGGGGCAGCCCGCTGACGAATGGCAGACCTGGCACTCAGCCCTGAAAAGCGGCTGGCTGGGACAACTTACCGGTACTGAAGAGACCCATATCCTGAATAATACACTTCTGTATGATGCAATCACCGGTACGGGCGAGCAGGAGGTCTGGGCGAAATTTACACACTGGCTGAACCGGCTGAAAGTCATGCGAAAGGAGGTTCAGGCCAAAAAAACGATTATGGAGTGGTGCAACTGGTTCGAATCGGTTCTTGCTGAATTCTTCGATGAAAAAACACTCGACAGTAATGAAGGCATACGGCTCGTAAAGTCCATTCAAAAAGTGTCGGACAGCAGCCGTACGGCCGGAACGGTTCACCCCGTCTCTTTCTCTCTTTTTCGGGATGAAATCCGGAATGAATTACAGCAGTCAGCTTCCTCCGGGGCCATGTTTACGCGTGGTGTAATTTTCAGTTCGATGGTTCCCGTGAGAAGCATTCCATTTCGGATCATTGCAATCATCGGGCTGAATGAATATGATTTTCCGCGCAAACCTATATCACCATCCTACGATCTGATTGCACAACATCCCAAAACCGGCGACCGTAACCGCAAGCTGGAAGACCGAAATCTTTTTCTGGAATCAATCCTTGCCGCTCAGGATGTGCATTACTGCAGTTACACCGGGCAGAGTCCTGTGGATAATGAGCCGATTCCCCCTTCATCCATTGTAAGCGAGTGGTTGGCTATGCTGGAGACGATCACCGGGCTGGAGGAAGAGCATCTCATCCGGAAAGAAGCCCTGAACGGATTCTCGTCATTCAATTTTGCCGAAAGAAGAAGCTATTCAAGCACGTATTACAAAGCTGTGCAGGCACTGTTCAGTGAGGAGGAACCTGTAGCGGGAATCAGGCATGAGATCCTGCCCGCATCGGAAGAATCGGAAAAAATTTCCATTCGTGATCTGACAGGATTCTTCAGAAACCCTCTCGATTGGTTTTTACGAAAGCGGTTTGAGGTTAGGTTTAAAGATAACGGGGAGGAGAAAGATGAATTTGGCATCAACCATCTCGAAGAGCACATTCTGTTCCAGCGTGTCTTCGGCTGGCTGCTCGGCGGTATAGAGGAAGATAAGATTCTCAGAATGTTGCTTTTGTCGGGTGCTGTACCTTCGGGCTGGCCGGGCTTGAAAAAGGTTCGGGAATTGAAGCGTGCTGTTCAGGAGGCGATTGCAGTAATTACAGAGCACGGCTTTGAACCTCTGATGCATCGTGAACAGATCTCTTTTACGCTGAAAGATCGCCAGATAGAGGATGAGATCATCACTTATTCCACTCGCGTGTTTCTCGATATCAATCCTTCGAAATTTTCAGGAAAACTGGCAGTTCAGAGCTGGATTCGGTATCTCTGCCGGATGGTATCCAGGGGAGAACAAGATGAAGGATTCCTGCTTTGCGATTTGAAAAAAGGATCTCCGAAACTCTATTCCCTCAAACCGCCTGAACTGCCGCACGAGATTTTGCAGGAGATGATGAATGTTTACGAAATGGGTTTCAATGAGCCTCAGCTCTTTTTCCCGAAAACACTTTACGAATACGAAGAGACCGGGAAAAAGAAGGGGGAAGGAGCAGCCCTGAAGAAGGCCGCCAGCGAATTTGAGGGTGGTTTCCGGCAGTTTGGAGAGAGAGAACAGATCGCCATTTCTACGCTGCTGGGTGAAGATGCCAGGTTTTCGGAACGTTTCTTGAATGAAATGTATCTAAGGGTGATACGGACAATGCAGAGCCACATAAAGGAGATTTCATGAAAACCGAAATCAAATCCATTTTTGATCTCGACTGGAAAGCTCGCGTATTGATTGAAGCGAGTGCAGGTACGGGAAAAACTTATACCATTGCAGGCCTGTTTATACGGCTGCTGATTGAAAAGAAGCTGGATATCAGTCAAATTCTTGTAATGACGTTTACACGCAAAGCGACCTCGGAACTGAGCAGTCGTATTTTCCGGCAGCTTCGAAATTGCCTGCGTGTTCTTGAAGAGGGGCCTGAAAAAGAAGGAGACGTATTTTTAAACGAATTTTACGAAACGGTTCAAAACAGATCGGCAGCCATTAATATACTTCGGGAAGCCATTCTCAATTTTGATGAAAACCAGGTGACCACCATTCACGGATTTTGCCAGAAAGTATTGAAAGAGGAGGTGCTGCTCACAGGTACCCCGATGGATGTTGAGATTGCCCCAAAAGATGATCTGCTCGATCAGGCAGTGGAAGATTACTGGCGACTTTTCATGGATCACCACAGCAAAAATGATATCGGACGTTATCTTATCTCAACGTTAATGAAACTGGCAAATTCACCCTCTGAGCTGAAGAACCTGATCAGGCCGCTCTTCAGTAAGCCTTATGCCGAAATTGAAGGAGTGATTCCTGCTGGTGACATAGGTGCATATCTGGAGGATGTAATTCAACTGAGAAAGGAGATGGTTCAAGTATGGAATGAGGAGCAGTCTGAAATTCTTGAGATTCTCTCAAAGTGCGATATAAGCAGGTTTCAGCAGTATCTTGATTCACGGCTGAATAAGCTGATTTCTTTTCTGGAGGATGAGGAGTTCAGCCAGGATTCGCCTGATAGTTTAAACTATTTTATTTCAGATTATCTCTACGATGAATCCAATCTACCCACATCAAGAAATGCAGAACCCACTATACATCACCGTTTTTTTGAAATTAGCAATGACTACCATGAACTTATCCAGGATATTGATCAGATAAAAACCGGCCTGATTGCATAGGCTTTTAAGGAGATTGTTGAAATCATAAAAAAATTATCATATAATTCTGGCACAGTTACT
>SLGL01000061.1 GCA_007123785.1 Balneolaceae bacterium | reverse complement strand
TTCAACTAAATAAAACAATTCAAGTTTCAGAAAAATGAAATAGAAAAAAGATATGGGGCGCATCATTATCGGGGTTTCTATTGTAGTAGGCTTGTTCATTCTGGGTTTTTATATGAACAGTGCTGTAAAAACATTCAAAGATTTTGAGAGGACTGTCACTGTAAGAGGTCTTGCTGAGCAGGAGCATTTGTCAGATGTAGTAATTTGGCCGATTCAATTTACTCAAGCCAGTAATAATCATGAGGGAATTTATGGGTTGCTCGATGAGAATGCTTCTAAAATAATTGAATTTTTAAAAGAGCATGGTATCAGTGAAGAGGAAATTTCAGTGGATGTGCCAATAGTTACCGACCGTTTTGCCCAGCGTTGGGGAGGTGACTTTGAAAGTCAATTTAGATATGTTGCATCACAGGCAGTAACGGTCTATTCTAACAATGTTGAAGAAGTAAGAGCCGTAATGAGGAATATCAGCGAGCTGGGTAAGCAGGGGGTAATAATTTCCGGTGATGATTACCAGTTTCGCACCGAATACCTGTTTACACGCCTGAATGATATCAAACCCGAGATGATTGAAGCGGCAACGGTGGAAGCCAGAAAAGTTGCAGAAAAGTTTGCTGAAGATTCCGACAGCCGGCTGGGTAAAATCAAAACTGCTTCGCAAGGCCAGTTTACTATTTCAGACCGTGACAATAACAATCCACACATCAAAAATGTAAGGGTTGTTTCTACAATTGTATATTATCTGGCGGATTAACTGTTTTTGAAACATTTCCTTAATACAATTTTAAGTTATGCGCAGAGTAAAACTGATTGAAATTGCACACGGTAGAAGCGGAGATAAGGGCAATGGCAGTAATGTTGGGATCATTGCACGTCATCCGAAAATATATCCGTTCCTAAAGGAGAAACTTACCGCAATCAGGGTGAAAGAGCACATGAAAAACATCTGCAAGGGAGAAGTGGAGCGGTATGAACTGTCCAATATCGGTGCGTTGAATTTTATACTAAATGAAAGTCTCGGGGGTGGCGGAACAGTTTCCCTGAAGCTGGATGCCCAGGGTAAAACTCACGCCTCCACCCTTTTGCGAATGGAAATAGACGTTCCCGAAGAGTTACTTGAGCTCGTTCAAAAACACTGATTTTTATCTTGTTGGTTCTCTTTTTTGTGTTATTCTCAGAGAAGTGAAAGTGCCATATTAATCAAACGAAATGATTTGTAAGCCTAATTTTGTTTTAAATTTGCCTTTCTTAACGTTTCAATATACATTTTGAAAAATTTTAACTTCACTTTATCCCTGAAAGGAGACATCTATGAAATCACGCTCAGATCAGAAACCAAAACTCGACCGGCGTTCATTTATTAAAAACAGTACGTTTGCTGCAGGAGCTCTTGCAACCGGTGCGTTTGCCGGAGGATCGGTTAAGGCAAATAGCTTATCACAAAATCTTCCGGATTTGAAATCTTTCAGGAGAAGCAATAGCCCGACCACATTCAGGCATGCGTGCATGACACTGCCCTACCGATTTTTTCCTCTCGAGCGGGCACTGACCGGAATTAAAAGTGCAGGTTACGAATATATAGCCTGGGGCACCCAGCACCGCGAAGAGGACGGCGAAAACCACGCAGTAATGCCAGAAGACGCATCACCCGAAAAAGCGGCCGAACTTGGACGGCGGTGCAGGGATCACGGTTTGGAGCCGGTAAAAATGTTTTCTACCGTTTATCCCGATCATGATAATGCGATTGAAGTGTTAACAAGCCGTATCAGGCAGGCAGAAGCGGCAGGGATTGAGTATGTACTCTCCTTCGGTCACACCCAGGGCGGTGATCCTGAAGTGTGGATTGAAAAATTCAAACAACTTGGTCCGATTGCGGCCGATCATAATGTGACGCTGGTGATGAAACAGCATGGTGGAGAAACGACCGGAACCGGTGAAGCGCTGGCGAGAATCATTCAGGAAGTGGACCACCCCAATGTCTGGATGAGTTATGACGCCGGAAATGTGTTCTGGTATCTTGAAGTGGACCCCATTCCCGATATTCAAACCTGTGCAGATCTTATTCGTGCTTTTTGTATGAAAGATGGCAGACTTTGGCCGCAGAAAACCACAGGCGGACCGGGATATGGTGAAATCGATCACTACCGTTTGTTCGCACCTGTTGCTTTCACTGGGAGGACGATCACTCTTGCGTATGAAAATATTTATCCGGTTTTTAGCGGTCAGCCCGAAAATCCAGAACAGGTGGATCGCTATGCACGCAATGCAAGAGAATATATGGAAAATCTTATTGCAGGCTTGCAGTCAGTTATGGCGGAGGATGAGGATTAGATTAATCCTCATTCTTGCCCGATCTCCTCAAAATAGAGCTGTTTCATTACTTCAATTTTCTCAGGATTGTCTAACAGGGCCTGATCGGAGAACATCATGATTCCGCTAACGGGTGGTTTTGAGCCTTCGAGCATCACCTGTCGGAATTCCTCCGGGGTGACTTCAACAGGATTGTCGTGAGCCTGAACAATAGGCCAAATAAGGGGTTTGTCTTCCACGGATGTATCGATCAGATCGCCAAGCCAGGAAGTATATTCGCTGAGCCATTCCGGATCGTGATCTTTCATTTTGTGGAAGAGCATCGGAGCCATCACATCGGCAATTTCTGCATATGCTTCCACATCGATGCCGAGAGTTCGGTAGAGTGCGCCATCGTGTTCATCGGGAAACCAGGAAGCGTAAAAAATCCCCACCAAAGCTTCGGGTTGTTTTTCCCTTACAATTGTCTTCATGTCGATCATCCAGTTATTCAGCACATCGTTTCGCCAGTCTCGCCATTGCGGGTCGGCTTGTTCCAGAATCCATCCGGCAATTTCGGGAAGATCACCATCTGGAAGTTCCGTTCCGGTCTCATCCGAAAATCTGGCCATACACCGCTCGCAAAAACAGGTTTCCGGAAGAATGGGGTCGTTGGTTTCGAATTGGGCGTGCCAGTGTGTATAGTCCAGGAAAATTCCGTCAGGATTGTAGGTTTCCAGGATATCGCGTAGCTGTTTCCGGCGATAATCTATAAAATCGGGATCGGTCGGACAGACTCCCATGAACCAGTCGGCCGGGGGTGATTTTTCGCCGGTCTCTTCAATCGGCCAGGCTTCGGGGTGGTCATCCACATAACCATTTCCACGCAATGTTGGAAATTCTACAAAAACCCTCACCTGCTGAGCTCTTGCGGTTTCGTAAACATGTTCATCTAATTGTACACTTCTCACAAAAATCGCATTTAAACCAAGCGCATCAAAATTGTAACCGGCTTCAAGCAGTGTGCCTGGATTTCCGTAAACGCCTTTGATGAAAGGCAGGGCAGCCACTTCTGAATAGGTCTGTTCAGAGGATTCTGTTTCAGAACAGGAAATAAGTGTCAAAGATAAAGCAAAAAACAGTGAGGTTAGAACCAGTAAGGGTCGGTATATTCTAATTTTCATGGAGGCAGTGGGTAATTTTACTATTTAATTCAAACTGATATTCTTTGCAAAGATAAATAATTGTGCGAATTTTGATAAAGAAAGCTAATCATCTGACAAACAACAGCAAACAGATTTAATCACTGTTATGATTTGTTTGATATTTGAAAAGGCGTCATTCGTTAAATCTGAGTAAAAATCATCGGGACAAATATGCAAAAATTCCAAATTAATCATCCTGAAAAGGTTCACAATAAACTAAATGAATGGCTAACAGAGCTGGTTTCACGGGATGGGATCAAACACGCTATAATCGGGCTTGAAAGCGGTGACCGGCATTTCAAGTGGATCGGTGCAAAAGGTGATGCACGCGAAAGCGGAGTACCAATACAGGGGCATACCCCCTTTTTTATCGCAAGCGTAACCAAACTATTCATCGCTGCGGCCATTTTCAGGCTTTATGAACAGCAAAGAATTGATCTGACTGATCCCATAACAAAAATATTACCGGAAGCCATCACCAAAGGCCTGCACTATTATAAGGGGCGTGATTACTCGGATAAGATTACCGTTCGTCACCTCCTGAGCCATACATCCGGGCTGCCAGACTGGCTTGAAGATCGCCCCAAAAAAGAGAAGAGCCTGCTGGAAACCATCGACCGAATTGAAGAGTGGCATATTACCATTAAAGATACCGCAGAATATGTTCGTGATCATCTTACACCTCATTTTGCTCCGCAGCCTTTTAAAAAGAAACGTCCGAAGGTGCGCTATTCAGACACCAACTTTCAGCTTCTGATCGCCATTATTGAAGAAGTAACAGAGAAGCCGATTTACAGGGCATTTGAAGAACTTGTTTACCAAAAAATCGGCTTGATCGACACGTTTCATCCGGGACATCAGGCTTCAGACCAGCTGGAATTGCCTGCCGATTTTTGGGTGGATCATCAGGCGTTCACGAAAACACTACTGCTGCAATCTTTTCGCGATCTCTATAGTACGGCCGATGAACTTTTGGTATTTATGAAAGGCCTGATCCGCGGCCGTATTTTTGATGACCCCCAAACTGCCGGTCTGATGCAGCAACAGTGGAACAGTTTCGGGTTCCCGACAGATGCCGTTGCACTGCGACTTCCGAGCTGGCCGATCGAGTACGGACTGGGAATAATGCGTTTTAAAATCCCGCGTATACTCACACCGTTCAACCCGGTTCCAGCCATTATCGGGCACACCGGTGTTACCGGCTCCTGGCTTTTCTATTGCCCAGAGTTGGATTTTTACCTTTGCGGCTCAGTCAGCCAGACATCACAGACTCGTCTGCCTTACCAGTTGGTTCCGAAAATATTACAATACCTTCAGAAGGAGGCGTGAGTGTTATAATATTACTGGCTTAGAAGATGGGGTAATAAAGAGGGATTTTGGAAATATTTTTGTTGAGTAAACTGTGCGAACTTAACTGAAATTTTAAAAGTATGATTAATGACAGATCTGAACCGATCCAAACCGTATTCAAGAAAAGAGTTTCTGAAAGGAACTGGCGCAGGATTGATGATACCATTTTTGCCGGATTTCACTTCAGAACCGGATGATCCTATTCCGGAAAACAGTCGATTGCTTTTGAAGGGAGGTTCCATTCTTACAATGGATGATAAGATTGGTGACTTCCGGCAGGCAGATCTTCTGATTGAAGACGGTATTATTAAAGAGATTTCCACATCCATAGAAACAGATGCCGAAACTGTGGATGCCTCGGGCCGGATTATCATGCCCGGTTTTGTGGATACGCACCGTCACATGTGGCAAGGTTCTATCCGAAATATTTTACCAAACGGGAGGCTGAGTGATTATATGCAGATTGTGCAGGGAAAAGCCCGTCCGGTATTCCGGCCGGAGGATGCGTACGCGGGCAATCTCATCAGTTCAGTCGGTGCGATAGATGCGGGTATCACCACGATTCTGGACTGGTCTCATATCGGCAACTCTCCCGATCACACCGATGCGGCTATCGAAGCGCTGGATGATTCGGGTGTTCGGGCGGTTTATGCCTATGGTTCGGGCGACAATACCCCTGAAAACCGGCATCCCGATGATCTTCACCGCCTTCTTGATGAGTTTTTTTCAACCAGTGAAAGCCTGCTGACACCGGCCCTGGCAACAGGCATTAACCCGGAACACTGGCAACTGGCACGGGAGCTGGGTGTTAGGATCACCGTCCATGTAAACGGAACGGGTGATCTGCTGCCGGTTGAAAATCAGCTCGGCCCGGATGTAACCTGCATCCACTGCTGTAATCTTCTGGATGCAGAGTGGGAGTTGCTGGCGGAAAAAGGGGTTGGCGTTTCAATCGCTTCTCCTGTGGAAATGATTATGGGACACGGCATTCCTCCCATTCAGCAAGCGCTGGATTACGGCATTCTGCCCAGCCTCAGCGTAGATGTGGAAACCACTGTTCCCGGCGATATGTTTTCACAGATGCAATCGGTATTTACGCTTCAGCGGATGCAGATTCTGGCTCGTGAACGGAACGGGGAAGAAAACCTGCCTGATCTGCTTTCGGCCGAAGAGGTGCTTCGTTTTGCCACGATCAACGGAGCCATACACAACGGGCTCCATCAGAAAACCGGCTCACTGACACCTGGTAAAGAGGCCGATATTATCATGCTTGCAAAGGATGATATCAATGTGATGCCCGTGAACAACGCGTACGGTGCTGTTGTAAATGGCATGGACCGCAGTAATGTTGAGATGGTGATGATTGGCGGAGAGATCAAAAAGTGGAACGGGCAACTTGTGCGTGATGATCTGGAAGAAATCAATAACCGGGCGATGCAATCGAGGGCATATATTTTTGAACATGCGGGATTAACATGGGATTTGGGAATTTCGGGTTGATTCTTCCCGCCAGGAATCCCACTTTTAAACTTATCTACATAAATTCACAAAAAGTCTGATTTTGAATTCCCATCAACTACAACAGATCATCAATCAGGGCGAAGGAATTTCGGTTGAATTTAAGACGTCGAAATCCAGGCTTAGCAAAAATGCATTTGAAACAATATGTGCATTCTTGAACCGGCAGGGCGGTTATCTTTTTTTAGGAGTATCAGATGACAGAACGTTAACCGGAGTGGATGCTGACGCTGTTCAGGGAATTTTGGACAATATCGTAATCAATTCCAATAATCCGCAAAAACTCAGTCCGCCCTACTACTTGTCGCCCGAGGTAGTGGAGCTGAACGGTAAAAGCGTTATCGTGGTGTATGTGCCTGAGAGCTCACAGGTGCACAATACGGCCGGTAAAATCTTCGATCGCAACGAAGACGGAGATTTTGATATTACGAATCAGCCGGAACAGGTCACTCAGTTGTATTTGCGCAAACAGAGCAGCTACACGGAAAACAAAGTGTATTCCTACGTTACCCCGGATGATTTTAAGGACTTGTTATTTGACCGGGTGCGCAAACTTGCCCGCAGCCAGCGTCCCGACCATCCCTGGCTGGAAATGGATAATGAGGAGCTGCTCAAATCAGCTGGGTTGCACAAAAAAGATATGCAGACCGGGGAAGCCGGCTACACTCTTGCTGCTGTTTTGCTGTTGGGAAAGGATGAGGTGATTACCAGTGTGCTGCCTCATTTTAAAACCGATGCCATTGTCCGCATTCAAGATACCGACCGTTACGACGACCGCGATGATATCCGTATAAACCTGATCGAAAGTTACGACCGGCTGATGGAATTCATCGCCAAACACCTGCCGGAAAAATTTCATTTGGAAGGCGCCCAGCGCATCAATCTCCGCGACCGGATATTCCGGGAAGTGATCGGCAATGTGCTCATCCACCGTGAGTTTACCAACCCCTATCCTGCCAAGTTGGTGATCGAAAAGGATCGGGTATTTACGGAAAACTGGAACAAACCCCACGGCACGGGCAATATCGATCCGGAGAACTTCTCTCCCTATCCCAAAAATCCCATGATCGCCCGCTTCTTTAAAGAGATCGGTCGGGTTGATGAACTGGGCTCCGGCGTGCGAAACACCTACAAATATTGCGGCCTCTACACCCCCGGTACCGAACCGGTATTTATTGAAGGCGATGTGTTTAAAGCGATTATTCCCATTTCGATGCATCCGGTTTCCGTAAAAGGTTCTGTAAAAGCTACAGGTCAAGTTAGTGGGGAAGTTAGTGGGGAAGTTAGTGGGGAAGTTAGTGGGGAAGTTAGAAAAGTAGTAAGCACTTTGGATGGAGAAATGAAACGTTCAGAAATACAGAAGAAATTAGGATTGAAACACGATGATTATTTCAGGTTACATTACATAGACCCTGCCATGAAAACGGGCTATATTGAAATGAAATATCCTGACAGCCCAAACCACCCGAATCAAAGATACCGTTTAACAGCAGAGGGTGAAAAACTGAAGAAAAAGGTTGAAGGCAGATCGGGTTAAATCAGATATAGCGGGCACAAGCGAGATCAGCCGGAGACGGATAGACTGTTTACGCCAGAAAGGTCTGCTTTTCGGTTACATTCTGTCGGGTGCTGTAATTCCCAGGATGGCGAGGCCGTTGGCCAGTACACGGGCTGTGGAACGGGCCAGTTCGGTGCGGGCGTGCATCAGTGCTTTTTCCTCTCCGATAATTCGGCAGTCGTGATAGAACGATGTGAACCCGGAGGCCAGTTCATTCAGATAGGTAATCAGCCGGTGCGGTTCTCGGTGTGCCGCTGCCAGAGAAACCGCTTCGGGGAAGCTGAGCAGTTTTTTGATGAGTGCCACCTCCGAGTCGTGAGTCAGTACCGATAGTTCGGGAGTGTTCTCAAAATTTTCCAGTTCATCCACTTTTCGCAGGATGGACTGAATGCGGGCGTGTGCGTACTGAAGATAAAAGACCGGATTTTTTTCACCGGCTTCTTTTGCCTGTGCCACATCAAATTCGAGGTGGGTGTTGGGGGATCGCATCAAAAAGAAAAAGCGTGTTACATCTTCTCCGACTTCATCCATCAGTTCGTCCAACGTTACGTAATTGGCTTTGCGGGTACTCATTTTGAAGGGCTTGCCGTCTTTTACCAGTGTCACAAACTGATACACCAGTACCTCAACCTTGCTATTGTCGTAACCCAAAACTTCGATGCCGCTCATTACATCAGGATAGGTGTCGATATGGTCGGCGCCGAACACATCAAGACAGAGATCAAAACCGCGCTCCAGTTTTTTGGCGTGATAAGCAATATCGGGAAGCCGGTAGGTCGGCTCACCACTGCTTTTTACCAG
>SLGL01000028.1 GCA_007123785.1 Balneolaceae bacterium | reverse complement strand
TCATCACCAATGATGATTTCGATTTTAGATAATTTTCCAGTCTTATCAAACAGATATAAAAAATTTCAACTACTTTTTTCCTATTAACCCATACAGATCAATAGCTTATATAAAGCTACAACTTCTTATATATATTGAAGATTACCAGAAATAATCTTTGATTTTCATTTTGATTCTTCCCGTGCTGCCTCGATCTTGTGACCAAAAAATGAAAACATGGTTATTATTTTGATGGGCGTCTCCGGCTGCGGTAAAACCACTGTTGGAGAACTACTTGCCAAGCAACTCGGGCTGCCTTTTTTTGATGCCGACCATTTCCATCCCGAGGTAAACGTTGAAAAAATGAGATCGGGATATCCACTGAACGACACGGACCGAATTCCCTGGCTGGAAAAACTGGCGCGCCAAATTGCCAAATGGAACAGATCGGGCGGGGCTGTTCTGGCCTGTTCAGCATTGAAAATGTGGTATCGTAAAAAGCTGGTATCGCTGTCCAATGAAAACGAAGTGCTCTTTGTCTATATGAAGGGGTCGAAAAAGCTCATCAGTGAACGGCTCAGCAAACGACATGGCCATTATATGCCGGCAGATCTGCTGGATTCTCAGTTAAACACACTCGAAGAACCTTCAAATGCACTGAGGGTTTCAATACGGCCCTCACCGCAACAGATTGTCCGAAATATTTTAAAAGAACTAAGACATCTTAAAAAATAAATCTGTCTTCTACGGAACCTCAGAATAAAGTTCAGGTAATTCCTTAGATAAGATGTATTCTCGTTTCTTTTAAAAAAAGTTAAAACTATCATTCCGTTTAAATATGAAAACATCTTCGTACTTTCTTTGCATCCATTCAGAAACAATGGCTAAACTAATTTATTTCACAAACTAATAGTTGACTGATTTTATTGCTATCTACATAAGTAAGAACTTTCAAAAAAAGATTAAAAATTTATTCAATGTTTTGTCACACATAGCGCCCCGTGCGTTAGCGATTCCAATTTATTGAATTAAACAGTTTATATTAATTCAGATATTTAACACCTGATGAATCTCCGAAATAACTTTACCAGAATCGTTTCCCTTCTATTTCTTTTTTTCAGTTGTAATACCTATGCATTTGCACAAAATCAGATAGAAGAGACTATAAAACAGCTATCATCCGATAATGTTACCGGATATCTTCAGCCTTTTTTGAATGGTTTCGGTGCAAATCTAAACTCAGGATTCAGCGGGACTGCCTCTGTCGAAACCGGACTTTTTATACGTATTGATGCCATCGGCATGGCCACATTTATTCGGGATCCGGAAAAAGTATATGAAGCTGTTCCTCCTGAACCATTCCCACAGGAACGAGTTCAGACGGCCACAATTTTCGGAGGACAGGGTGCAACAGTTCAGGGGCCACAGGGACTTACATATCAAATGCAGAACGGGCATCTGAATCTCGATTATCTCCCTTTTGTAGTACCCCAGTTAACCGTTGGTAACATTTATAATACGCAGGTCATGGTTCGTTTTTTCACATACACTGGCGATTCGGATATACCTGACATCGACCTGGTTGGATTTGGAGTACGACATGGATTCGGACAATACATTAGTGCCCTTCCGGTTGATCTGTCCGGAGGAGTCTATTACCAGAGTTTTAAAATCGGTGAAATCATCGATACCAGCACACTTGCATTCGATGTAAAAGCAAGCAAACGTTTCGGACCTCTAATACTCTATGGCGGCACACAGTACGAATATGCAAGCATGAATGTCCAATACACGCTCACGAACCTTACGGAAGAGATAGAAGACCAGGAAATAGACCTTGATTTTCAAAGCGACAATAATTTACGGCTGACAGCCGGACTGAACATCTCTTTGGGATTTCTCCATCTCAGAAGTGACATTAGTATTGGCAATGTTAGTGTTTGGAGTGCTGGAATTGGAATCGGAATTTAATTTGGATGCCTCACAGGCATCCTACAATATTCCTTGTAAAGGACTGAATAAATAGTTGGTGATATGACCGGACTAAAACGGCGGCACAATCAAATCTGGATTAATTTTAATACCCAAACCATGAAAAAGCGACTTTACACCTTTTTTTCTGCATTCATTTTCCTGACTTTAACTGCAGGCTGTGACGATATTGTGAGCGACGATTACATTATTCTGGATACAATCAACAGCTTTGAATATCATATTGACACTGAGACAGACAACTTCAGTCAAACTCAGCGGCTTCCTCTGCAGGCCATTCTGAACGAAATTTCCGGAGCAGATGAAGTTAACCTGTATAATGTCACCGTAAAAATAAAGAACATCGGACAAACATCTCC
Organism: Balneolaceae bacterium; assembly: GCA_007123785.1. Classification (GTDB taxonomy): domain Bacteria; phylum Bacteroidota; class Rhodothermia; order Balneolales; family Balneolaceae; genus Rhodohalobacter. The sequence goes on along the minus strand of SLGL01000028.1, from coordinate 6,409 downwards.
GGAAACTGAAATAACAGCGCGGCTCGATCTATCCAGGGAAACATCGGATGAGGTACTGACACTGGTGGATATTTCCGATGCAACACTCTTACAATTTGAAAACAGACAATCAATCTTTTTAGAAGAAAATAACGGGATTACGCCAAACCCGGAAGGTGTGCAGGCAATTCAGCAGATATTCAGAGAATCCCCTTTGCCTGTGATCGACCTTTCTATAGAAGGACATGTAAAACGTCCAACGGGTGCACCCCAGCGAGTAACTTTTGATTTTGTGATCACCATTTATACACAACTTTCCAAAAAAGATTAAACAAACCACTTTCGAAACTTGTATTCATGAGCAGAGCAAATATCGGAGTTTACGGACTTGGCGTGATGGGGCGAAACCTTGCCCTGAATTTTGAAGATAAAGGAAATAGTGTGTCTGTATATAATCGCCGGACCGAAGGTGAAGAAACCGTCACAAATGATTTCCTCTCAGATGAAGGGAAGGGAAAAAACTTCAGAGGTCACGAAGATGTGAGATCTTTTGTTACTTCTCTAAGCACTCCGCGCAAAATCCTCATGATGGTGAAAGCAGGAAAACCGGTTGACCTTGTCATTGAAGAGCTCCTCCCTTTTCTCGATAACAGTGACATCCTCATTGATGGAGGCAACTCCAATTATAATCACACGAATCGCCGGGTTGAAAAGCTGGCTGCACACAACATCCGATTTGTGGGCATGGGGGTTTCGGGTGGCGAAGAAGGAGCACGCCACGGCCCTTCGATGATGCCGGGTGGCAACCCCGATGCCTGGAAAGAAGTCCGCTCCATTCTTGAACCCGCAGCCGCACGCGCTTTCGATGGATCCCCGTGCTGTACATGGATTGGCAGCGGGGGTGCTGGCCACTTTGTAAAAATGGTACACAACGGCATCGAATACGCTGATATGCAGATCATTGCAGAGGCTTACCACCTTATGAAACACGTTCTTGGCATGAACTCTGAAGAGATATCCAAACAATACAGAAAGTGGAATAAATCCAAACTTAACAGCTATCTGATTGAAATTACGGGTAATATTCTCGCGGTAAAAGATGAATCCGGAATACCATTGACAGATAAGATATTAGACAGCGCCGGGCAAAAAGGGACCGGGAAATGGACTGCCATTACCGCTCTTGAACTGGGTGTCCCCCTTCCAGGTATCGCACAGTCGGTGTTTGCAAGATTTGCATCTTCATACAAGGAGTTGCGATCAGCTATCGCAGCCAGACACAACCAAAGTCATAATAAAACCGGCTTGAGCCGTTCAGAGTTTCTCTCAGCCCTTGCCGACACTCTGCTTGCCTCTCGTATGGTTTCCTATGCTGAAGGTTTCCATCTGATTCAGACCAAATCGAATGAAGCCGGCTGGAAGATCAGTCCGGGTGAAGTAGCCCGAATCTGGCAAGGCGGCTGTATTATCCGGTCGAAACTACTGAACGACATCACCATGGCGTTCCGCCAGGAGCCGGGTCTTCCTCACCTCTTCCTCTCCGAAAGTTACTACGGTAAACTTGCCGCCCTACAGGATGGATGGAGGCAGATCATAACAGAAGCAGTGAAAACTGCCACTCCCGCCCCCAATATTATGGCCTCACTATCTCTCTTCGACACTATGCGTTATGAGAAACTTCCGGCCAACATCATTCAGGCGCAGCGCGACTATTTTGGCGCCCACACTTACGAGCGAACCGACATGCCCCGGGGAGAGTTTTTTCATACTGACTGGAAAAATAAGTCCTGAAATTTTTCGAATAAATCCGCCTCCCCCGATATGATCTTCAAAATCCTGGAATAAAGCTGAAGTTCCTTTTGTTATAAAACATCTGCATCTCCGAACAGCCAAAAAAGATGGAGTACAAAAGGTTCTCTATCCCGCATTTCGTTTCATGGTGAGAAATACGGGCTATAATACAAGCAGCTTTTCCCTTTCCATCCAATCAGGCAGAAAGTGGTCCATCAAATAGTAAAACCTTTTACTGTGCAGACGTTCCAGCAGATGAACCATCTCATGAACCACAATAAACTCCAGGCAAACGGGATCTTTTTTGGCAAGTTCAAGATTCAGCCAGATACGCTTGTCACGGATATTGCAAGTACCCCAGCGAGTTCTCATTCTCTTCACCCCGAATTCATTCACCGTTACACCCATTACCGGTTCCCACTTTGAAATCAATAAGGGAATTTCACGTTTCAGTTCAGCCCGATACCACTCTTGAAGCAGTTTTTTACGGTGATGGATTTGAGTTCCTGTTTTCACACAAAGATTCAATGTATTATTCCCAATCAGAAATACCTGCCGGCCATTTTGGAAGTGAATAACCCTCAATTCCTTTTCCACTCCCCATACCGGGTGTTTTTCTCCGGTTATAAATTTATTTATTTCAGATCTTTTATAATGTTTGCCCCGATCAAGATGTTTTTTGATCCATGAAATTTTTTCGGTGGCAAAATCGATGACTTTAGCCGGTTTGGTTCGGTAAGGGCATGAAATTGCCACTTTACCATCGGCCGGATACACACGCAGGTTAATATTTTTTATATCTTTCCGGGTAACATCAATTGTGATGCCCGCAACAGTCAACCTGGATTTCATGAGAATTGAGACGTTTCTGATCAGAGAAAATAAGTTCCGTGAAGATAATAGACAGATATAGCAATAGCACCATTACTTTTATCCTTTCATCAAATTAAAGACAACATCAGACATTTGTACAAGCAGATAAAAGCAGGCTGTATTTAGGTATCAATTTTGGATATTTTAACACGTTAATGTTTAAAGACAAAAAATTATAAATGGATACTGTTTACTTTGATAATGCCGCCACCACCCGAGTAGATGAACGGGTAATGGAAGCTATGCTCCCCTACTTTACCCAGCAGTATGGAAATGCGAACTCTGCACATCAACTGGGCCGGATGTCCAAAGTGGCAATTGAAGATGCACGGGAAGAGATCGCTCAATTAATCGGGGCCGAACCCTCGGAAATTATTTTTACCAGCGGCGGCACCGAAAGTGATAATGCCATCATCAAGGGAACGATTGCTGCCACACGTAAAAAAGAGATTATCACCTCACCCATTGAACATCACGCAGTGATCCATCCGTCTGAATCCCTTAAATTACAAGGTATTAGAATCACCTATCTTCAGCCCGACTCAGACGGAACCATTCAGCCCGAACAGGTTGCCGAAGCCATTTCAGACGATACCGCCATTGTGAGCCTGATGCATGTAAACAACGAAATCGGCTCAGTCAATCCGGTCAAAGAGATTGCAGAAGTATGCCGGGAGCGGAAAGTGGTGTTCCACTCCGACACCGTGCAGAGTGTGGGAAAAATTCCGGTGAATTTGAAAGAACTCAGCCTGGATGCACTAAGTATCAGCGCTCACAAAATATACGGACCCAAAGGAATTGGGGTTCTCTATGTAAAAAACGGCACTCCGTGGATTCCCTGGCTTCAGGGTGGTTCACAAGAGCGGCGTCGGCGCGGAGGAACATCCAACGTGGCAGGTATAGCAGGCCTCACTGCCGCAATCAGGCTGGCTGTCAATGAAATGGATCAGCACAGAGAACTGTTCAGCCATCTTCGGGAAACAACTGTGAGCGAACTTAAAAAACGCTTTGGCGATCGCTTCCAGATAAACGGCCCGCAAACAGGCGGAGTTCCCAACATATTGAACATCGGCTTCATTACTGAGGATGAGCGTGGACTGGACGGTGAAATGCTGTTACTTAACCTGGATATTGACGGAGTTTGTGTATCCAACGGTTCGGCCTGCACATCCGGTGCGATGGAACCTTCGCATGTGCTGCAGGGTATTGGTGTTCCTGAGCCGATTGCACGCTCAAGTATCCGGGTAAGTTTCGGCAAACAAAACAGCGTTGAAGATGTTCAATTTTTTGTTGACAAACTCGAAAGAATTCTTGAACGTATGATGGTTGCGGCATCCTGATACTTACAAGATGCATGCCTCTGGTAAAAAACCGAAAATACAAGTTTACAATCAAAACATAAGAATTAAATTTCAGGAAAATGGGTAAAAAAATAGCATTAGGTTGTTTAGGGGTATTTGCAGTAGTGGTGATCGGTGGTGGATTTTTTGCATATCAGTACGTTGCCAAACCTATGATGGGAAGTATCTCTGCACTTGAAAATATCCATGAAAAAAACACACAAATTACGAATCAGTCATCTTATACTCCTCCGGCGAATAGAGAACTGGAAGAAGATCAGGTTGAACGCTTTGTGAATGTCCAGCGGGAAATTCGCGAAGGACTTGAAAATGTACTTGCCGAATTCCAGGAAAAATATGAAGACCTTGACGAGGAGTGGGAAGAACGTGATCCCTCCATTCGCGAAATGATGAACGTCTGGGGTGATCTTGTGGGTATGTATTCCGGTGCCAAACAGGTTCAGGTGGATGCTCTAAACAACGCCAATTTTTCGCTTGAGGAGTACCGCTACGTTCAGCAATCCTTTTACCAGGCGCTTGGGGTAGAACTCTTTTCTTACAATATTGACCAGATTGCAAAAGCAGCATCTGAAGGTAATTTTGACTTCGATATGGAACAGTTTGAAGAAACCCAGCGGCAGATGGACGAAGTACCTCAAAGAAACAGAGATTTGGTAGCCCCCTACGCCGATACAGCCGAAGATTGGGTGGTATTTGCATGGTGGGGACTGTAAAATTTATAAAATGAATATCTGTGTTTACTGTGGTTCATCACCGGGCAATGACCCTGAAAATCTTGAGCATGCCAAACAGTTTGGCCGTTTGATAGCAAAAAAAGGCCACCGCCTAATTTACGGGGGAGCCTCCATTGGTGTGATGGGAGTCCTGGCCAATGCTGTGATGAATCAGGGCGGTGAAGTTATCGGGGTGATTCCAGCGAACCTGTTTCGCAAGGAGGTGGGACATACGGGTATCACCAGGCTGATTACAGTAAAGGATATGCACGAACGAAAATCAACCATGGCCGAACTGGCCGATGCATTTGTGGCACTGCCCGGCGGCTTTGGCACCCTTGAAGAGCTGTTCGAAATCATTACCTGGAACCAGATCGGTATTCTCACCAAACCCGTTACTATATTCAATCCCAACGGTTTCTACGAACACCTCATAAAAATGATCGATCATGCGGCTGACACAGGCTTCATCAAACCCCACAGCCGACGCATTCTCAATGTGGCCAAAACCCTGGATGAGTGTTTCAAATATTGCACCTTATCAAATCCCGGAGGTTAATCAGCGAAGCAAAATTTCGTTGTTAGCAAGACCCTTCAACAGTCATATGACGGGGAGTCATCAGACAAGTCGATCTGAGATCATCCCAATCATCATAAATGGTTCATTTTTCGAGAAGGAATGGAATCACACCTCATTCAGGTTCTTTAATTAGATCTGTATACCATATTCGTTGTCACTCGCTCAGTCCTTTTTTTATGCTCCGCGAAATCAAGCATTTTATTCTCCACCTGCGTCTTCACTACCAGTTTTTTATTCTGAGCGGCGGCTATTTGCTGGGCGGTTTGCTGTCTCAGGAGATGAACACCACACAATACTGGCTTCAGTTTTTCAATGTTCACGTTCTTCTCTTCGGGGGTGCTACGGCTTACAACTCATGGTGGGATAAGGATGAAGGTCCCATCGGCGGTCTAAAAAACCCTCCGAAGATGACTCCGTGGATGCATCCTGTTTCCCTGCTGATGATGTTCGCCGGTTTCGGCTGGGCTTTTATGATCGGATGGAGTTACAGCGCTGTATTCGGTATCAGTCTGCTTCTTTTCTGGCTCTATTCAACTCCTCATGCCCGCTGGAAAGGAAATCCACATCTCAGCCTTCTGGCTATTGCGGTCAGCACCGGGTTTAATTCGGTTTTACTTGGTTTTGGTGCAGCAGGTGGTGTAATTTCCGCATCAATATTGATCTGTTCTGCCGGTGCATCCCTTATTTTGCTCAGCCTTTACCCTGTTTCACAAATTTACCAGTCCGAAGAAGACGGAAAGCGGGGAGATCAGACTTTTTTCCTGGAGTATGGACAGAATGCAGTGAAATATTTTTTCAAATTCACTTTTATTGGTGGACTCTTGATTCTGTGCACAGGTTTGTACATGGTTTATCCCGTTCCCTCAATTTTTCTCTTCACAACTGGTTTATTATCATATCTTATCTTAAATCATTTCGTTACCCATTTACGGGGAGAACAAAAAGAGTACAAAAACGTGATGAAAATTAAATTCTTTGCATCACTCTCTTTTGTACTTTTTTTGTTGATCTCTAATGCCATCCGGCATGAATGGATCGGAGAAACGATTTTGCGCACCTATTTTTAATTAAGACAAATTTTTTAAAATAATGACTGAAGTAAAAACCACTAC
>SLGL01000457.1 GCA_007123785.1 Balneolaceae bacterium | reverse complement strand
TGTTTTTTAAAAAAAGTTTATATTGAATTATAAGTTGATAACAATTAGGTGCATATCGTTTTCAAATAATTTTAGTGTGAGAAATGCGGGCTAACCTTTTTTTTTTTTTTTTTTGCTACTCAATATTCCTATACTCTATTCAATTTTCCGGTTCAGGATCGTATTGAGATTCAAGCAATATCGAAAAGGCAGTTTCCAGGCCGATGGTTTCGGTTAGCTTTCTCATAGTCTGTTCGAGCTGTTTCATGGCTTGAGTGGATACTGCCTCGAGGAACTTTACGGCTGTTTCGGGGTGCCTTTTTTTTAAAGTTTCGAAATCTGGTTTGAAAAAACCGAGTAGTGTACAATCGGTAAGGCATTGTGCAGATGATAATCTGCGGATTTCGTATCCGATTGACATGGTGCCAAACTCCGATGGAGCGTGAATATCCAGGGAATACTCTCCGTTTTTATTCTGTTCAGCTGGATTCGTTACAGTAAGTTTCACACTTCCTTCTTCAATAAAGTACATGCCTGTACCCGGATCGTTCTGATAATAAATAAATTCACCTTCTTTATACTTTCGCCTGTGACAGAGCTGTAACAACTCATAACGTTCAAGCGGTGACAAACCTTTTAGCATCTTAGAGTTAAATACAATTCCGCTTTGATCTTTTATTTTTTTGAAATCACTTTTTTTGAACATATTCAGGCGTTTTAAAATGAATGGCCAATTCCAAAACTGAAATAGAACCGACGGTTGTTAAGCCAGCCCTCTTCAAGATCATGAACGCGCATGGTCAAATCGAAGCGGGCTACAATAAATTCCCAATCGAGCCGAATACCCAGACCCGATCCTACGGCAATCTGTTCGTAAAAAGAATCTAAGAAAAATTTTCCATCACTCAGCAGATCCACATCATCTTCATCCCTGAAGGTATTTCTTGGCCCGTACCACACATTCCCGGCATCGGTATGCCAGGCAATGTGCCATTCTGCATTGAACATATCGCGCAAAAAGATTTGACGGAATTCTTTGAACAAGGCCAGTTTAATTTCACCACCGTGAACAGCAACTTCATCAGGACTGATGCTTCCCGGACCGAGGCGAAACGGACTCCAGCCGCGAATATCATTACTTCCCCCGGCAAAAAACCGGCGGTTGAGCGGAATATTTTCACTGCTTCCGATCGGTTGGGCAAGGCCTGCAAAACCCCTCATTGCAAAAACCATATTCTGTGTGATCGGTATATAACGCCTGTAGTCCGCCGAGAGTTTAATAAATCGACTGTAGTCCAAATCGTTCGATGAAATTCCAAATGGAGAGGGGAGAGAGCCTTGAAGTTCACCCGGTGAAATTAAAAACCGATCCATTAAATAGGGCACATTACCGGCAAAAGCGATAGAAAATTCACTGAAATAACCATAATTCCGTTTGATCAGATTGGTGTTCTGACTTCTGAGAATATAGCGGATAATAGATGAGAACTGCGGGTTAAAGTCCTGTTGAATCCGCTGAAGCTCAAATGAACCTTCGCCAAATTCGTTGATCAGGTTTTGGAGAAACTGAGAGGATGGATTCGTATCCACAATATCGAGTTCAATCAGATCGAGCAGGCTTGTCAGGCGGGGTGAGTGCCTGAACTCATAACGCAGGTTGAAACGGATATCGGAGTTAATATCGAAAAATAGTTGGTTTGACTGACTATAAGTGAGTGAATAGCGGGTCCTGGCACTTTCTATCCAGTCTCTTCCGTCAAGAGCACCAAATGGAAAGTTTAATCGCGGCACAGTGTATTCGGCTCGAACCTCATAACTCTGGAAGATGGCGGCTCCGGAAGAGGTTCTCCTGCCCAGATCATCCCGTGGTGAAATTTCACTCAGCATTCTTGATGAGACATATTCGAAACTTGAGTTTACACCAAGTGTAAAATTTTCTGCTTTTCCAAAAAGGTTATTGTTGCTGTAATTTGCACCGATTCCTGTTCCGAATCCATATCTTCTCATTCCAAAGAACTCAGCACGTATAGAGTGACGGGGTAGTGTCTGGAGATCGAAATAAACGGGAATTTCATGAATGGAATAATCGGGCAGAGAGCTATCCTCACTGAGTCCAAATCTGTTTATCAGAAGGTTACCTAACCCCTGAAAAGAGTTGATAGTGCGTAAATATGCCGATTGATCAAACTTTTCACCCGGTTTAAAATGAATTTGTTCAGTGAGAAGTTCAAATTTGGTTTGTGCGGCATCCTGTTTTTGCAGGTCGATTATAAAACCGGGATTTGTGTAGGGTTCACCTTCGAGAGTCAGGGATTCATCGTAGTTGTTGACCCCATCTGGCCCGAGCAGGTTGACGTAAACATTACCAAATGTATAGATATCACCGGGACGAATAGCAAACAAGACATCCAGTTCGGTAGAATCATTCTCACTTCGTTTTAGCAATGCCCGAACAGAGTCCCGCTGAACAGCGGCATACCCGTGATTTTTCAGGAAATCGATAATTCTTGTTTGTTCTTCGCGAAGTACTTGTGCACGGTAAGCACTGTTATAGGCAAAAGTGGAGTCATTAACCATATTGCCCGAAATTGCACTGTTTCTGAAAAAGTTTCGATGAATATCTTCATTTTCAAATTCAGGCAATCCGGTGTAAGAAATGGTATTGATACGTGAGGAAGGCCCTTCATCAATCAAAAAAGAGACTTCAAAACGGTTTTCTCTGAATTCAACAATATTTGTATCTACCTCAGTTTCGAAAAAACCGAGGTTTTCATAGTACAGATTAATCCTTTCGATATCATTTGCTAACATTTCACGATCAAGCAGGCGCGGGGCCTCACCAACCCCGAAAACCCGCCAGATAAAATACCAGGGGGTAAAACGCCGGATACCCAGAAATTCCCTGTTCGATCGGGTGCGCACCAGCGTTGTTAAGGCCCTGTTCGATACATTTCGATTACCGGTGAAACGAACTCTGCGGATGATTTCCATCTCATCTTCAGATAGTTCTTCTATATCGGAACTGTTTTCTACCCCCTGATTTACCTGACCTTGTGAAGGTTCATGAACCAGCAATGCGACAGGAAAGAAAAGAATGGCCAGAATAAGTCGTCTCACAAACTTTTTACTTGAAAGTAATCTGCAGAATTGTTCTCTACAACGCTATTGGCGAAAATGTATTTAATATGAAATGGTTAAAATTTGTATTTCAGACATCGTCATAGTCAAACCCTTCATCCTCTTCTCCGTGAAAGAAATCTTCTTTACGGATATAATCGGGCCAGATGTCTTCAATTCCCTCATAGATGGTTTCTTCCCCTTCTTCAATCTCATCCAGCTCATAAAGGTTGTTTATAGCTTGCTGAGGAAGTCCATTTCGTTCTGCCCACTCAATAAGTTCTTCCCGTGTTGCAGGGAATGGTGCTTCATCAAGTGCTGCGGCTAATTCTACAGTCCAAATCATAATGCTAATGTACTTAATTAAATTGTTTAATGATGTAATTTTGTTTCTATAAAACAGTTATACAGAAGACATGCAAATAAAAAACGCTCAAAATTACAACAATTTTTTTTAACTCGTCTAATAGGTGAATCAAATATTTTATATCTTGCACCCATTACGTAATAACAATTCAAACAAATAAGGATTATTGTATGAGTATGCCAGGCGGTTTTGAAATGGTAATCATTGTTCTGATTATTTTGCTTCTCTTCGGAGCAAAACGCATCCCGGAATTAGCACGGGGTTTGGGTCAGGGTATCCAGGAATTCCGAAAAGCTTCTGACGATATCAAAAAAGAAATTGATAAAGGAAAAGAAGATATTCAGGAAAGCACAAAATACACTGAAAAAGAACCAGCAGAAAAGAATTAACCATTTATCAATGAAAACAGTGCTCTCAGTTCAGGAGCAAATTAAATCCGGAAAACTGAATCTCAGAGATATTTCTGAAAACTTCATTTCTGCCATAAAAGACAAAAACCCGGATGTTAATGCATTTGTTCATTTCGATGAAGAAACGGTAAGGCAGCAAGCTTCTGCCATACAACAAAAAATAGAGGATGGAACCGCCGGGAAACTGGCGGGAGCTGTAGTTGGCATTAAGGATGTGATTTGTGAAAAGGGAAAAAAAGTGACCTGCGCAAGCCACATCCTTCACAATTTCGAAAGTGTGTACGATGCCACTGTCATCACTAAGCTGAAGCAAGAAGACGCACTGCTCATCGGCCGAACCAATATGGATGAATTCGCGATGGGCTCTTCCACAGAGAACTCCATATACGGAGCCTCCAAAAACCCGGTCAACACAGAGCACGTTACCGGTGGTTCAAGCGGCGGAAGTGCTGCGGCTGTAGCAGCTGATATGTGTGATGTAACACTGGGGTCCGATACAGGCGGTTCTATCCGTCAGCCGGCCTCCTACTGCGGTGTAGTGGGACTCAAACCCACCTATAGCAGAGTCTCAAGATACGGCTTGGTGGCATACGCATCATCGTTCGATTGTATCGGTCCGTTTTCTAAAAATGTATCCGATGCCGCACTAATGCTTCAAGCCATTGCCGGACCCGACGAGATGGACAATTCATGTGCTGATGTGAAGGTAGATGATTATCTCGGTGCCATTTCCGAGCCATCGGACAAACTGAAAGTGGGCGTCCCTAAAGAGTATTTCGGCGAAGGTTTGGATGATGAAATCCGTACCATGATAGAAAACCGGCTATCTGACCTCGAAAAAGAAAATAATATAGAGCTGGTGCCGGTTACTTTGCCTCACATGAAATATGGAATTGCGACATACTACATTCTTGCCACCGCTGAGGCCTCCAGCAATCTCGCCCGGTATGACGGTGTTCGATATGGCCACCGGGCCGATTTCAGCAAGATTGAAGAGGAATTAGGTGCAGAACGTGCCGCCATTCAAAAAGACCTGAAAGGCGCTTCAACGGCTGATTTTGAAGAAGCATTCAACAGTATCGATTCACCGCTGATCCGGCTCTATAAAAAATCCCGTACCGAGGGTTTCGGAACAGAAGTAAAACGACGGATTTTACTTGGAACATACGTACTGAGTGCAGGATACTACGACGCTTACTACGCCAAAGCACAAAAGGTAAGGCGGCTTATCAAACAGGATTTTGAGGAAGCCTTTGAAAAAGTGAATGTAATCGTATCGCCAACCGCGCCTACAACCGCATTCAAACTTGGTGAAAACCTGAACGATCCGCTGCAGATGTATTTGAACGATGTGTACACTATTTCGGCAAATCTTGCAGGTATCTGCGGAATCAGTGTTCCAGCCGGTACACATTCGAATGGCCTTCCTGTGGGAATACAGTTTTTGGGAAATGCCTTCAGGGAGACAGACATTCTGCGTGCTGCCAAACGTACAGAATCCCTACAAACCGAAGCGTAACTATGACCACAAACCGACTGAAAAATAAATGGATACTTGTGACCGGAGCCACTTCCGGTATTGGCAAAGCCTCCGCAGAACTATTTGCTGAGGCCGGTGCAAATCTTGTAATAACCGGAAGAAGAGAAGGACGTTTGCTGAAACTCAAAAAAAGCCTTAATGAACGCTTTTCTTCTGAAGTTCATACCCGAAGCTTTGATGTCAGAGACCGTGAAGAGTGCCGTAAATGTGTTGAATCACTCGAAAATCCTGTGGATGTTCTGCTAAATAATGCAGGCCTTGCATCCGGACTCGATACCATTGACCAGGCTGATTTTGAAGACTGGGATAAAATGATTGATACAAACATTAAAGGGCTTCTTTCTATGACTCGTTTTGTCTCTGAGAAAATGCGAGAACGAAATGAGGGACATATCATCAATATCGGTTCTATTGCAGGATATGAGGCTTACCCTGGCGGATCGGTATACTGCGGAACCAAACACGCGGTAAAAGCGATCACACAGGGAGCAAAAATGGACCTCACAGGAACCAATATACGTGTAAGCGCTGTTTCACCAGGGATGGTGGATACGGAGTTCAGTGAGGTTCGTTTCCACGGCGATAAAGAGGAAGCAGAAAAAGTATACGAAAACCTTAAACCACTCACCGCCGAAGACGTTGCAGAAATTGTACTCTTTGTGGCCAACCGTCCTGCTCATGTGAATATACTGGATACTATAATTTTTCCTGTTCATCAATCTTCAGCTACTCTGGTTCATCGGTCAGAAGAGTAAAAGAATGATTATCTTTACTCTGAATCTTATTCAATACAGGAAAACCTGTACCTGACCTTTTTTTTTATGAAACCATACAGAATACTGTTCTGCTTTTTTTTCTTACTGCTGGCTATATATAGCTGTGGCCCAGATCCCGATATGAGATTCAGCGAACAGGGCAGGGAAGTGCCTCTATTCGCTTCAGACAATGCTTATCAATACATCGGGGAACAACTCAATTTCGGGCCAAGAGTTCCTAACTCCGAGGGGCACCAACAGGCAATACAGTATTTTAACGATCATTTTCGTGAAAAGGCTGGAAACCGCGCGGTATATATTCAATCTTTTGAAACTGAGGTATATGGAGATACATTAAATCTGTATAACCTGGTTGCCGCTTTCGGGACTGAACACAGTGATCGTATACTGCTTGCTGCTCACTGGGATACCAGGCCAAGAGCGGAAGAAGACCCGAACGACCCCGATTCACCCATTCCCGGTGCTGACGATGGCGCCAGCGGTGTGGCTGTGCTTATGGAACTGGCAAATATTTTTGCCGAAAATGAACTGCCTATCGGGGTGGATATTATCCTGTTTGACGGGGAAGATTACGGAGTACCCGAAGATCTGGATAACTATTTTCTGGGATCCCGCTATTGGAGTAACAATCCTCCAGTTCCGGGATACAGCCCCCGTTTCGGTATTTTATTGGATATGGTTGGCGGTCAAAACGCAACCTTTCTGAAGGAGGGATACTCAATGCAGTATGCACCCAGACTTGTGGATGAGGTTTGGTCAATTGCTGAAGAATTTGGACATGGCTATCTTTTTGTTGATGAAAGAGGAGGGAGGATTGCCGATGATCATATGATTGTCAACCAAAAAACAGGAATTCCGATGATCAATATTATTCATCACAGCATCGGCCCGACAGGACAAGTCCGGTTTCCGCCATACTGGCACACACATGACGATGACATCGATATTATTGATCAGGACGTTCTTCAGGCTGTAGGGGATGTTCTTCTGGAACTTATCTATAACCGGATTCCCAATTAAGAAAAAATGCAAAGTGAGCAACAGTTGCTGATAATTGCGCACTACTATGTATTTTATTAAAAACCTGAGAGGTTGAACAGCCTGCATATATGAAATACCTGAAACTCACTTTTGAAATACCCGATGAAAGCCAGGAACTGCTGATTGCTGAACTGATGGACATGGATTTTTACGGCTTTGAGCAGTTCGACGATAAACTCATCGCTTATGTTGAAAGTTCTCGGTTTAATGATTCAAATCGTGAGCTCATTGAAAAGCTTTTGTTAGTTCTTCCCGAAGCCGCATTTATTGAGGAAACCGATGTAGAAGAAGAAAACTGGAATGAAAGCTGGGAGCAGACAATACAGCCTCAGCGAATCGGGAGGTTTCTTGTTAAGCCAACCTGGTCTGATGAAAAACCAGGTGAAGGTGAAATTCTGCTTGAAATCGATCCAAAAATGGCATTTGGAACCGGGTATCACGCTACGACCCGGCTGATGCTTCGTCAGTTTTCTGAGATCGATTTCAACCAAAAAAAAGTACTTGATGCAGGAACCGGAACCGGAATTCTTGCTATAGCCGCTATAAAACTGGGTGCAAAACAAGCGGTGGGGTTTGATATTGACACATGGAGTCATCAAAATGCGTACGAAAACGCACTCATCAATGGAGTTGAGTACTCATTTGAAATTCGTTTTGGCGGTTTTGAACAGATTCAGTCTTATGAACAATTTGACCTGGTCGCAGCCAACATCAATCGGAACGTGATTTTGGAATATATTCCGGATTTGGTTCATCACACAGATCCCGGAGGTATCATCTGTCTTTCGGGTTTACTGGATAGTGACGAACCAGTACTGCGTGAGGCACTTCAGGAAGAGCCGGTTCATATACTTGATATCCGGCAGGAAGAAGAGTGGATCCTATTTCAACTCGAGAAAACATTGGAATGAAACGCGCTTCGATCGATATTGGCACAAATTCTGTATTACTTCTTGTGGCAGAAATTCAGTCCGGGTCCATCAGCGTACTTGATGAAAAACAGGAAGTTCCCCGCCTGGGAAAATCAGTTGATAACAGCAGGAATCTTCATCATGAGAGCATTGAGCGCGTACTGCAGGTTTTAACAGATTTCAAAGACTTCTTGCAAAATTACTATCCGGAGGTTTTGGATGAGGTAATTGTTACAGCCACGAGTGCAGTCCGGGATGCTTCGAACCGGGATGAATTCATCGGGATTGTAAAAAAATCCACAGGCTGGGAAGTCAGGCTTTTAAGTGGTGAGGAGGAGGCTCAAACCACTTTTAAAGGGGCTCTTTCAGTTCTGAACGACCGTGAAAATACCAAGAATGTTATTTTGGATATTGGAGGCGGCAGCACAGAAATTGCGTACGGTGCTGGGTTGATACAGGGGACCGCTTTTTCCATAGATATGGGAAGTGTGCGTTTTACTGAGAGATTTTTTGATACAGATCCACCCCATGCAGAAAGCACCCAAAAGCTGAGAAATGAAGTACAACGTTTGCTATACCCCCATAAAGTTCCATTTTCCAATTTTGA
>SLGL01000311.1 GCA_007123785.1 Balneolaceae bacterium | reverse complement strand
TTTGTTCTGCAAACGGCTCCGTTTTTCAATCAGGTTTAACCTATTGGCCACCAAGCCGCCAGAAGAATTATGCCAATATTTCAAATTTCGCCTCGAAGCGATTTTGCAATTACCTCTGCTTTAGAGTTAACGTGTAATTTCTTATAAATGTTTCTTATATGCGCACGAACCGTATCAATAGAAATATCAAATCGATCGGCAATTAGTTTGTAGCTGAGCCCGTCTACCAGGCCGTTTACAATGTCTTGTTCGCGTGCGGTCAGGTCGCTCTCTGGTTTCTCTTCCTTTTTGGATTCATTAAAGTGCTGAATCACTTTTCGTGCTATCTGCGGTGACATTGGCGCACCTCCTGATGCCAGATTTTCAATCGACTCCTTGATTTCAGGAAGTGATGTATGTTTCAGCAAATATCCAGAAGCACCAGCCACCAGTGAATCAAAAATTTTGTGTGAATCGTGGTAAATCGTCAACATAATAATTTCGATCTCGGGATACTCTTTTTTAATAATACCGATTCCCTTAATGCCGGACATCCCCGGAAGCTGAATATCCATGAGCATCACATCGGGAGGATCGTGCTCTTTCAGGTAATCCAGCATCTCCTCCACCGAATCAACCGCTGTTTTGCAGCTCATATTGTTCTGCATATCCAGGTAACGCTGTATAAGATCTCTGATTTTAACGTTGTCTTCAACAATTCCTATTTCAATCATATTTATTCACTCTATTTTATGGATCCGGTTGCCTGAACCATAAATCCACCGTTTGATTTAATTTCTACTTTTGAGCCGATCCGTTCCGCCCTCATTCTGATATTTCGCAGCCCCTGGCCGGATCGCCTGTCTGTTTTAACCTTTGTTCCGTTATCACGGATTTCAAGTTTGTAATTACTCCCGGAAAAAGAAAAGATAATATCCACTTTAGTCGCATCTGAGTGTTTTATCACATTGTTCATAGCTTCTTTAAAAATGAGGTACACATTTTCTTTCACATCCACAGGAAGCTTTTCATTCATCCGGAGCTGATCAAAGTGGTAGTGAACCTCCACTTCGCCATTTACAAAAATCTGGTTCACATAATCCTGCATGCGGTCGGTCAAATCTCCGGCGGTGTCATTTCGTGAGTCGATAGACCAGACAATATCATCCAGGCTGTTTACAATTTTTCGGCTGTGTTCGCCTAACTGACGAAGAGTTTGCTTTATTTCATCACTTAAGTTTCCTGCCTGAAGAAAATCGGTCTGAAGAGCCAGCTCCGTCAATGAGGAACCCACGTCATCGTGCAAGTCACTGGCGATCTGAACACGCATCCTTTCGATGTCGACCTGCTTGCTTACACGAAAATAACGCATCGAAAACAGAACCATACCTATGATAGCAAGCACAACAAGCAGCAAAAACCACCATTGCAGGTAAAATGGCGGCAAAATTTTAAAGGCAAATGATCTCGTTACCGTACTCATTACCCCTTCGGCATTGTAGGCACGTATCTGAAATTCATATTCACCCGGGGAAAGCGAAGGGTAGCGGATCATTCGATCGCTGGTAAACTGCCAGCCTGTGTCAAGTCCGTTCATTCTGTATTCGTAACGCACCTGGTCGGGAGCTTCGAAACTTAAACCGGAGTAGGAAACCTGTACAAAATTCTGATCGTGTTCCAATTGATATGACCGGTCGGGCCTGAGTTCCCGTCCGCTCACCATGATCTCCTCAAATTCAATCCCCGGCGGAGTTGTATTTTTTCTCACCCTGTCGGGGTAAAAACGGCTCAGTCCTTCCACTGTGCCCAGCCATAAAGTTCCGTCACTTGCAAGAAATGAACCGCCTGCATTTAACTCATTTGCAATCAATCCCTGGTTTTGATTGAAAATCCTGAAAGCTTTCATACGTTCAGTGCGAATATCTGTGGAAAGGAGAATATCCGGTTCCAAATAATACAATCCGCGGTTTGTTCCTACATAGTATTTCCCGGCCTGATCCTGAATCATAAAATAGGAGATCGTTTCAGTTCCTTCCGATTCAGGAAAACGTCTGATCGTTTCACCACCATATTTTGCAATCCCATTAAATGTGGAGAACCATTTCACATCATTTTCGTCAATGTGTATGTGAATTACTCCGTTACTGGGCAATCCATCTGCGATGGTGTACGTCTCGAACTGGTGGCCGTCAAATGTAACTACACCTCCGTATGTGGCAAACCAAAATACCCCATCACGATCCTGTTTGATATCCATAACGGTGTTATGTAAAAAACCGTTACCAGTATAGTGCTGTACATAACCTTCATCAGTCAACCTGATGACCCCATCACTGTAGGTGGCTATCCAGAACTCTTCATTTTCTTCATCTTCAAAAATTTTACGAATAATCCGGAATGGAAACTGCTCATCCGGAACCGTTGAAAAGCTTCCATTTTCGTATATACTGATTCCGTCGCGTGTTCCAATCCACATCCTGTTGCGACTGTCATGATGAAAAGTGTACACTTTATTATCAACCAATCCGTCCGCTTCTCTGAATGGTGTCAGTCCTCCCCCATCGTAACGCAAAACACCACCTCCATAAGTAGCAATCCAGATGTTGGAATCGGCATCTTCAGAGAAACCGGTTACTACATTATTGGTCAGGCCGTTATCGATATTGTAGCTGCTGAAATAATCACCGACCATTAAAGCGATTCCTCCGCCAAGTGTTCCGAACCAGATGCTTCCTTCGCGATCGATAATAGACGCATATACTATGGCCGCCGGCACTCCTTCTTCGCGGGTGAAGTTTTCGAACCGTTCCCCGTTAAAAATGGAAATACCGCTCTCTGTTCCAAGCCATATTTTATCATGACTCTCTACTGAAATTGTTTGTATTCTGCCATCATTCAGCCCGTGTTCTTCATCAAAAACGATAAACTCTTCATTTTCATAGAGAACAAGCCCATCGCGTGAACCGATCCAGATTCTGTTGTACTGATCAATTTTCAGATCTCTGATACGAAGTTCGGGCAAGCCATGCTCCTCCACAAAGTACTGAACGGTGTCCCCATCCAGTTTAACAAGGCCTTCTCTTGAAGCGATCCATATTGCCCCGTCTTCAGACTGACGAATTGCCCGAACCCGCTCCACAGGCAGGCCTAACTGTTCATCAATAGAAACGAGTTGTCCGGCACCGTCAAGCCTCCAGACCCCATTTCCATCTGTTCCAAACCAGTAGTTGTCCTCATGATCCTGGAAAATATCGAGAATAGAATATTGGTTCAGACCAACCACAGATCGGGGAGTTATCAGCGAATCACTGTGAAGAACGGAAATACCGCTTTCGGTACCCACCCAAATTGTGCCCTCTTTATCTTCATAGAGTGCATTCACCCGATTGTGCGCAAGACCGTCTTCTACGTAGAATTGCCTGAACTGGAAACCGTCAAACCGATTCAGTCCGTAACCCGTTCCAACCCAGATATATCCGCGTTCGTCCTGTACAAGTGAGTGTGCGACTGACTCGCTGAGCCCCAATTCAATGGAATATGTTCTTAAAGGCAGAAGCTGTGATTGAACGGCTTCTGCCCACGCACCCAAAATAAGTATCAGAACCAAGAGGGATTTCTTCATCATCCCTATAAGCTAATAAGTTATGCGATTCAGGCAAACCGCATATTCATGTGAAGCAAATGAAAAAATCGTGGTATTGCGGAATGCAGCACCAAGAAATTAAAGTAATGTGGTTCTACGGGAAATATTGTCCAACGAAGATACTTTTGAATGGGTAAGACAAGCCGTGAGCATATCAAGACATCATCTTTCAGCTATCAGGCATCAGCTTTCAAAGGTGATCTTCAATAGCCCACAATATTCCCGGCAGAACCAAAATAAATCAACCTAGATAAGCTCTCAGTGCAGCGCTTCGGTTATGATGACGCAGCTTACGGAGTGCTTTCTCTTTGATCTGTCGAACCCGCTCACGGGTCAAATCGAATCGTTCGCCGATCTCTTCGAGGGTGAGAGAGTGTTCACGGCCAATTCCAAAATAGAGACGGATCACTTCAGCCTCACGCTTGGTCAGTTTGGAAAGGGCCCGTTCGATCTCTACTTTCAAAGATTCACCCATCAGATCATTATCAGGATCGGGAATCTCTTCGTTTTCAAGCACATCGAGCAGTCGATTGTCTTCGCCCTGTGCAAACGGAGCATCCATTGAAAGGTGACGGCCGGAAATTTTAAGCGTATCAGCCACTTCCGAAACGGTCATTTCAAGACTCTCGGCCAATTCTGCGGCCGAAGGAACCCGTTCATACTCCTGTTCCAGCTTGGAAAGTTCTTTACCGATTTTGTTGAGTGCACCCACACGGTTCAGAGGCAGGCGAACAATCCGGCTCTGTTCGGCCAGGGCCTGCAAAATGGACTGACGGATCCACCAAACGGCATAAGATATAAATTTAAATCCGCGGGTTTCGTCAAAACGTTTTGCAGCTTTGATCAAACCGAGGTTTCCTTCGTTAATAAGGTCACCCAGGGAAAGCCCCTGATTTTGATACTGTTTGGCAACGGATACCACAAAACGAAGGTTGGCTTTGGTTAACTCCTCAAGCGCACGCTGAGATCCTTTTTGTATCTCTTTGGCGAGGCGGACTTCATCGTCAGGAGTAATTAGTTTCTCTTTTCCAATTTCGTGAAGATAACGATCAAGCGATTCTGATTCGCGGGTTGAAATTCCTGAGCTTTTTGCCACGTTGAATATTTACTTTGTTAAAATTTTTGTTCTATAAGAACTCGTAGTGTAATACGTCTCCATTGAAGGATTGTTGTATTTCTTTGAAAAAATAAACCTTAAAACTTACAAATTTTTTTTCAAAATATGAAGTATTACACAGCAAGTTCGTCTGTGAATCACAACTGACTTAAGAATGATTCACCCTTCAAACGATTTTTTATATCAAAAAAGTCCAAAATAGTTGCAGATACATCAGAAAAAGTTTCTCTCGTTCCCAAATTGTTGCCAGTCTGACTCCCTTTTTTGAAAACTAACAGCGGCACAAATTCCCGAGTATGATCTGTACTGTCATCTGCCGGGTCGTTTCCATGATCGCCTGTAAACATCAGGATATCACCTTCTGTAAGTTTATCCAGGATGGCCGGTATAGCGCGGTCAATCTCCTGAAGGCATCTCGCAAAACCTTCAGGGTCCTGCCGGTGGCCATATATCTGATCGGTATCAATCAGATTCGTAAATGTAAAACTGTTAATGATACGGGCACTCATCAGGCTCAAAAGCTGTGAAATACCCTCGGCATTGCTTTTTGTAAGACGGTACTGTGAAAACCCCACCTCCGCAAAAAGATCCATCACCTTACCTATGGAGTAAGTTTTTATATTTTTCTCCAGTAACAGCGACATCAGGTGCGGTTCAGGCGGTTTTATAGAAAAATCGTGCCTTTTATCGGAGATGCGTTCAAACGAACCCGGCTCACCACGAAAAGGACGAGCAATTACACGCCCCACTCCGTGCTCGCCGGTCATCACCTCATTGCGGGCATATTTGCACCATTCATTCAGCTTTTCAACCGGGGTTACATCCTCATGACATGCCACCTGAAACACACTGTCAGCTGAAGTGTAGAGAATAGGCTTACCTGTTTCGATGTGTTGCTCACCAAAGTCGGCTATAACCTGTGTGCCAGAATAAGGACTATTGCAAAGAACGCCATCTACTCCAATTCCATTGCAAAACTTAAGGATCAGTGAATCTGGAAATCCATCCGGATAGGTAGGAAAAGGCTGATCCAGATGAATACCGGCAATTTCCCAGTGGCCGGTTGTGGAATCTTTACCCGGTGACATTTCACGCATCTTCCCGTATGATGCAATCGGTTTTTTGTTCTTTTTAACTGAAGCCAGTTCACGGATATTGCCAAGTCCGAAGCGTTCAAAGTTCGGGAGTCTCACGTTCGTAATGGTACTTACATTTCCAAGTGTATCGGCATTTTCATCACCATAAAGATGTGCATCTTCTTGTGCACCAATCCCCAGGCCATCAACGATAACTAAAAATATTCGTTGCATTTCTAAAAGTTTACAATTGACTTACTCTCTCCTTTCATAGCACGGCTTAATGCCTGTTTTGCTTCCTGAATAATCGTCAGGGCATCTTCATCACTGTTATCCAGGAATTTTGAACCCGCTTTAGCACGAATTCTCACCTCACGGCCATCACCCAGGTCCAGATCATTTTTCAGCTCTTCAAAATTTATGGAGGCCCATTCCCGGTGATGCTCTTCTGTTGCACCATAAAGCAGATAGGAAAACACATAATCGCTGTTAAATCCAATGAGGCCATTGAAACCCAGCCTGGACGGATTCAATGTCTTTACAACAGTTCTCTGTATTTTTTTCAGGTCTTCCAGCCGGAAACGGGAACGAAGTTCAGAAGAATTTTCAATTCCTATCAATCCGAACCAAACATTATCTTTTTCATCCCTTTGCAGCTCTTTTTTCAGACACAGCTTCCAGATATCTGCCGAAAAACTGCTGTATTCGGTATTAAAAAGATTTTCCTCCGGTTTCATTTTTTCCATTGATGCCTGCATTGTCAATGCAGCAATTCTTACAATATTTGTGAATTGATGTTTGGCAGATTCAGTAAAAGTTAGCGGGTTTTTATCATAAACCAGAACTACAGCCTGCCTGCGGTCAAACAACGTCATTGGGATAGCCAGAGTAGCTCCTTCGGTAGAAGTTTCGGAAGTGGAAACCCGTTTGGGATTCTGATTGAAATGCATCGAAAACAGGGGTTCATTTTTCTGGAGCGCATCGTATGCCATCGAACGCTGCTCAAGCATCAAACCGGGAAGAGGAGATTTCGGAGCACGTAAAGAACGAAGCACTGTAACCCAGGTTTCCATTCCGCGCATTGCCACTGTTACCCCGCCGTTTGGCAGCAAATCCTGCATCTGTTCTGCAGCTACATCCAGTATTTCTGCCGGACTTAACTCTGTAGTAATTTTTTGAAGTCCCTGGTCGTAATCTGTCCAGCGGTTCTGGTCATCATATAAATCTGTTAGCTCCAGATATGTGTTCAGCACGTTGATATGTGCATTTTTATAAGAAGATATCGCCTTATCATGTTCCCTGAATGAGAGTTTACGGTCTGTCTCAAGTACAGTTATAGCTACCGTCTGCTCATTATTTATGAATGGAATCAGTGTTAGATACCGAACAGGAACTACATCAAAATAATGTGGAAAGTCCTTGCTATGGATCTCCTTCCCGACCTCCAGCTGAATAATTTCCCGAATCGTTCTGTATTCTTTCAAAAAAAACGCTTCAAAACCCACGCGATCCTGAAACATCACATTGGGAAGTGTGGTGTAGGTGGTTTCAAGCACAAACTGTTCACGGGAACGGTTCACCCAGTAGAGGTATCCGGTTTGTACATCCACAGCTTTCCCCAAAAGCTGCATCAGGTCGTCCATGATGTGCTTAAATTCTAAAAGTGCTTTCTCTTCTCTTTTTTTGTTCATAAAAATGGATTCGATCTGCCGGGAAAAGTACTGTTTTTAAATCGTCTCTGCTAACTTTTCAGCATCTTCCACCATGTGTTCAAACAGCCTGAGGCCATTCTTCCAGAAACCGGAATCTTTGATATCGAGTCCCAGTTTGCCAACCAGATTGTGCGGCCAGTCGGACCCTCCCGCTTCAAGTAATTCCAGGTATTTTTCTGAAAATCCGTTTTTCTCCGAACTGCGGTACACATCATACAATGCCAAAACGAGAAGCTCCCCGAAAGCGTAGGCATACACGTAACCAGGTGTGTGCAGAAAATGCGGAATATAACACCACCAAAGCCTGTATTCATCGGTTATTGTTACTGAATCGCCATAGAGCTGATGCTGGGTTTCGTACCAGAGCTCCGAGAACTGTTCGGTAGTCAGCTCACCTTTAGTCCGGCGGGCGGTGTGAATTTTTTCTTCAAACCGGTTCATTGAAATCTGCCGAAATACAGTGGCAATCGTATCATCAATTTTACTGATCAGCAGTGCGAGCTTTTCGGCAGGGTCATCAATGCGACTCATCAGCTTGTTGAAAACCAGCATTTCCCCAAATACCGATGCGGTTTCAGCCGTAGTCAGAGGTGTGGACGACTGCAATTCGCCTTGTTTTCGGGAGAGGTACTGATGCACACCGTGTCCAAGCTCATGCGCCAGTGTTTGAACATCACGTAATTGTCCGTCGTAGTTCATAAAAACATAGGGGTGAACCGAACTAACCGTGCTCGCTGAATAGGCTCCTCCCCTTTTTCCCGGTTTGATGGCAGCATCAATCCACTCTTTCTCAAAAAATAGCGAAGTGATCTTTCCCATTTCCGGGTGGAAATCTTTGTAAGAATCGAGTACCATCTCCCTGGCTTCTTTCCAAAAAATGGTCTTCGTGGTTTTTGCGATAGGTGCATATCTGTCGTAATCAAAAAGTTCATCATAGCCGAGCAGCTTTTTTTTGAGCCGGTAGTACCGCTGCACCAGCCCATAGCTGTCAGTAACCGCACTCACCAGGGCATCCACAGTTTCATCATCGGTTTGATTAGAGAGATTGCGACTGCTGATCCAGCTATTGTAGTTACGGAGTTTGTCATTCGTAAATTTATCAGCCAAAACCGTATTGAAAATAAAAGTGAGGCTTCTGGAATGCTGATGAAATGTTTTCGTGAGGGACTGATGCGCTTTTTGCCGCTGCTCCCGGTCGGGGTTGTGCAGTTTACTCAACACCTCCTGTTCGGTCATTTGCTCACCCTCAAATTCA
>SLGL01000450.1 GCA_007123785.1 Balneolaceae bacterium | reverse complement strand
ATAAGATGCAAAAGATCCGGTGGGTTTTTTAAAAAGCGGTTCCATAATTTCCACAATATTTGCTCGAGCACTAACGAAAGATTAGAAAATAGTCAATATTCTTTCATCCAATATATAAGAATGCTCAATTATTTCAATAAATGGTCAATTATGGACAATAAAAAGTCAATATTTGACAAGTTACACCGGTTCGATCTGATTATGTTGAATAAAGGAGTTGCAAAAAACAGATCGAAGAACTTGCTTTCGGGGCATCTGTCAAAAATAATAGTAAAATGAAAAACCGAACATTTGGCCCGATAACAACCATAATTTTATGAACCGATCAAAAAAAGTTTTGCTGTTATCTGTTTTGATCCTCCTGGTTTGGGTTCCGGATGGATTACCGCAGATCCTGACAGATGATAACGGTACGGTTTCATCAATCACTCTGTGGCAGGCTTTGCCTGAGCTGCCCGATTCTCTGGGAGTTGCGGGTGCTTTTACAGGTGTTCATAACGATGTTCTGATTGTTTCAGGCGGTGCCAATTTTCCATTCGGCCCTCCGTGGGAGGGAGGGGAAAAAGTGTATCACGACCGGATTTATATTCTGGAAAATATCGGTGATGAATTTGAGTGGTATACTGATGATGACCTGAAACTGCCCCGGCCGCTGGGTTATGGTGTGACGGCACAAACCAACCGTGGATTGATAATAGCGGGCGGTACGGATGGAACGGATGTATTCAGCGATGTATACCTTCTTCGATACAATAGAAATTCCCGGAGTGTGGAGTTTGAGGAACTGCCATCTCTTCCGGTCCCTCTTGCTTTTTCGGCGGGGGCAGTGCTTAGGGATCGCCTGTTTGTGGCGGGCGGACAAGAAAGTAAGGATCAGCCACAAGCCACGAACCACTTTTTTTCACTGGATTTGAATCATTTGAATTCGACCGCCCTACGTTGGGAAACGTTGCCTGCCTGGCCGGGTAAAGACCGATTACTGGCCACTACAGCCGTTCAAAGTGATGGTTTAAATCAGCGGTTCTATCTTTTTGGCGGACGAGATGTTGCTGCCGATGGCTCGATGGAGGTGCTTCGGGACGGATTTTCATACAATCCTGGTTCCGGCCGGTGGGAAGAGGTTGAATCTGCAGGTGATGTTCCTTCACTGATGGCCTCCACAACCCTTGCTTACGGTGATAGTCACATCCTTTTTTTTGGCGGTGATGATGGTGTGATGTTGAACCACCGACTCGAGATTGCCTCCCATATCGATTCACTATCAGGACTTATAGAAGTGGCAGAGGAATCAGATATAAGAACCGAACTTGAATCAGAACGGGATTCTCTTCAAGCAGAGCTGTTGCGGATTCTGGAAGAAGAGTCCGCCTTTAGCCGTGATGTACTGGCTTATCATACCATTACAGATACATGGTCAATTGCAGGGCAAATGCAGCAGCCCAGTCCGGTCACCACAAATGCCGTATGGTGGAATGGTAATATAATTTTGGCGTCCGGAGAGATCAGCCCGGGTGTTCGCACAAACAAGGTTTGGACGGGCACTATTGCGCGGGAAAGTGTGGATTTCGGAATTATCAATTACAGTATTCTGGGTATTTACATACTGTTGCTGATCGGGATGGGATATTATTTTTCGAGGCGTGAAAATCTTACGGATGAGTTTTTCCTGGCCGGACAGCGCATTCCCTGGTGGGCGGCGGGGATGAGTATATATGCCACTCAGCTCAGTGCCATTACTTTTATAGCAATACCTGCTGTTGCTTTTTCAACAAACTGGCTTGTTTATCCCGGCTATATCACAATTTTTTTAATGGTTCCGATTGTGGTGATGTTTTATCTGCCTTTTTTCAGGAGGCTCAACATCACCACAGCGTATGAGTATCTTGAACAAAGGTTCAGCCTGGCTGTTCGGCTCTTTGGCAGTCTCTCTTTCATAATTTTTCAGCTCGGAAGGATGAGTGTGATGGTTTTTTTGCCTGCCCTGGTAATTACCGCCATCATCGGGATGGATATATATGTTGCGATTATTCTGATGGGTATTTTTTCCATTGTTTATACCGTGATGGGCGGAATGGAAGCGGTAGTCTGGACCGATGTCATTCAGGTGGTGGTTCTGGTGTTCGGGATTATTTACAGCCTGGTATTTATTGTTGCCCATGTAGGCGGGGTTGGTGTGATTTACGACATCGCGATGACGGACAGTAAACTGCTGATGTTCGACTGGAGTTTCAGTTTCACCGATCTGGTTACCTGGTCGATCTTTTTGGGAACCTTTGCTCTGCAGTTTGGCCCCTACACAACGGATCAGGCCGTCATTCAGCGATATCTGACGACCAAAAATGAGAAGGAAGCCTCAAAAAGTATCTGGACAAACGGCATTATTTCTGTTCCTACGGGATTTCTCTTTTTTGCGCTCGGGGTTTGCCTCTATGTGTTTTACAAACTGAGCCCGGATCTGATCCATCTCGGAATGCAGAATGATCAGATTTTCCCGCTATTTATTGGTCAGCAGCTTCCTGTTGGCTTGTCCGGGCTGGTGATTGCAGGGATATTTGCCGCATCAATGTCGAGTTTGGACAGCAGTATGCACAGTATTTCAACAGCCTGGACGGTGGACTTTTACAAGCGGTTTAATCCCGATTCTGAAGAGAAGTATCGTCTCCGGCTTGCAAAAATAGTGGTTGCGATAGTTGGAGTTTTCGGAACGGCCATGGCGTGTGTGCTGGCGATGTTTCCGATTCAGTCACTCTATTTTCTGTTCCAGGAAATTGTGGGGCTGCTGAGCAGTGCACTGGCCGGTATTTTCATCCTGGGTATTTTTACCGAAAGAGCTTCATCAAAAGGAGTGATTATCGGCGCCGTAACCAGCCTGATTGTGATGGCGTTCGTGAAATTTCAAACCGGAATTCACTTCTACGTTTACCCGCTGATTGGAATGCCTGTTTGTATCATCGTGGGGTACTTTTTCAGTTTGCTTATTCCATCCGAAGAAAAAAATCTCTCCGGCCTTACCTATCGTAACCTATGATATGCTTCCTCTAAACCTCCAAGGTTTCAAAAACCTTAGGTTTCGTTTCAAAAATCCATCTCCGATCAACATAGCGGTATCAACGGTTAATATTGTAGTAGAGTACAATCCGTGGATTGCCCTTCTTGAGTATAGAGGCACGATCAGACAGATTTCTGAAACCGGAAGAGGGTTTCGTGTCTGAATGCCTCTCATCGTTAAAATCAAAACTTCGGATAGTAGCTATGAGAAAACAAATATTACGATACAGTATGCTCATTCTGATAGCAGGTGCTTTTACAGTTTCAGCATTTGCACAGGACCATGAGGTTTCAGGTACCGTTACCACACAGGATACAGGTGATCCGTTGGTAGGTGTGAATATTATGGTAAAAGACACAGCAACGGGAACTGTGAGTGATCGAGACGGGAACTACCAGTTGACGGCAGCCCCAAATGACACACTGATTTTCAGTGCTGTTGGCTTCATAAGACAGGTAATTGAAATTGACGGAAGAAACACCATTGATGTGGTGATGCGGCCGGATGTTGCCAGATTAGAGGAATTAGTAGTGATAGGCTATGGTGAACAGGCAAGAGATATGCTCACGACATCGGTATCAACAGTAGATACACGAACACTGGCAGATGTTCCCTATGCAAATCCCATGTCTGCATTGCAAGGCAGAGTTGCCGGATTAAGAGTAGCATCAGGAAGCGGACAGCCCGGTTCCACACCCTCCATAGTTTTGCGCGGAGGTACATCTATCTCCAGTCCGGGCGGTGCAACTCCACTTTACGTGGTCGATGGTGTAGTGCGTACGAATCTTCAGGGAATAAACCCGCGGGACATTGAATCGATTCAGGTTCTGAAAGATGCTGCTGCAACCTCTATTTACGGTTCACGCGCATCAAACGGGGTGGTTGTAGTAACTACAAAAAGCGGTGTTGCCGGAGACATGCAGGTAAACTACAATTACAGTGTAGGCGTAGCTTCACTGGCACGCCAGCACGATCTTGTAGGTGCTGAGGATTACATCTATTACGGAAGGCTCGGACTTGCCGCAACTGCGGAACAGTTTCCGCAGTTCATGAGCCGAGAAAGCTTGCCAACAGGTTTTGGGATAGGTAATGACAGGTCGCAAAACACATTCTTTACTCCTCAATATTTACAACCAGGTGAAACTGCACCGGACGGATGGCAAACCATGTCCGATCCGCTGAATCCATCACGAACCATCATGTTCCAGGAAACCGATTGGCAGGATGTTCTGTTCAATCCGGCCAACACACACAATCACTATATTTCGGTGTCGGGCGGAAGTCAAACGTCTCGGTACAAAGCCGGAATTGGGTACCTGGATAACAATGGAATTGCGATCGGTACAGGATATGAGAGGCTTACAGCAGACCTAAGGGCCGATATTGAAGTGTTTGAAAACCTGAGAGTAAGTGGCCAGGCTAATTTTAGTAATCAATCCAGTGAACAGGTAGACAATACTGGCTGGATTTTTGAACGTGCACTGAGTCTGCCCCCCACAACAAAATACCGCTTTGAGGACGGAACACTGGCTCCAGGCCAGAACCGCTCGATGGGAAACCCGGAATATTACCAGCAGATGTTACAACGCCAGAATAACACACAGCAATTGACGCTTGGATTCAATGCCGATTGGAGTATTATTCCCGAACGATTATATTTTGAGCCCTCAATATCACTTTATGCAGTGAACAGTATTGCCAATTCTTTTGACGGTGCTCACAGAAGCGGGGCGAGTTTTATTGACTCCCGAAATGCATCAGGAAACCATTCGCTCTACTGGCAGCGCCAGGTCGATGGAGTGCTCACCTACAGTGACTCTTTCAGAGGATTACACAGCTTTGAAGTGAAAGCAGGAGCCACCTATTACGACGATCAAACTTTCAATTTGAGCGCATCGGGTCGTGGTGCAGCGTCTGACAATGTACCAACACTGAATGCATCGGCCGAACCGACCAATGTGAACAGTAACTTTTCCGAACTGGTGATGCTGGGATACTTCAGCCGTGTGACATACGACTACGACCGTCGCTACCTGTTTTCAGGCAGTTACCGGATTGATGGCGCCTCCAATTTCGGTCAGGGAAATCAGTGGGGTTATTTTCCCGGTGTTTCGTTCGGATGGAATATCCACAACGAATCGTTCTGGCCAGTGGGGCAATCACTGGTGGATCAGTTAAAAGTGAGAGCCAGCTATGGCACGACAGGAAATAACAGGGCCATTGGCAACTATCAGTCCCAGGGACAGTATTCGGTTGGCTCTGAATATAATGGAAATCCGGCTATTATCAATAACCAGATGCCGAACCAAAACCTTCGGTGGGAAAAATCAACTACATTTAATACCGGCATGGATATCGGATTGTTTGATGGCCGCATTTCCGTACTGTTTGATTACTACAATCGTGTAACCGACGATATTCTTTGGGCGATGCAACTTCCGCAGTCTACCGGTTTTCAGAGTATTACCACCAACCTCGCTTCGTTTGAAAACCGCGGATTTGAGATGGAACTGGACGCCCTCGTGATGGAAGGGCAGAACTTTTTCTGGAGTGCGAGTTTTAATGTGGCTTATACTACCAATCAAATTCTGACTCTTCCCGAAAATGATAATGAAAACAATCGGATAGGAGGTATCTTTATCTATGATCCGAGCCTTGGTGATTATACCTGGGCCGGCGGTTTTCAGGAGGGCCACTCCATTGGGAAAATGTTTGCTTACGAGCAGATCGGCATATTTGCTACCGATGAAGAAGCACAGGCCGGCCCAACCGACCTTCTCGTGAACAGTCCCAACCACGAAAAGCACGGCGGTGATGTAAACTGGCTGGATGTAGACGGCAACGGTGTGATTGATGAACGCGACAGAGTGTACCAGGGCAACGAGCTGCCGCCATGGACCGGGGGTTTTGCTACCAATGTTTCCTACAGAAGTTTCGGTTTGAATGTTGCCATGGATTATGCTATCGGCCACACCATCTACAACAATATTCGGGCTCGCCAAAACGGACAGTTCCAGGGTGATCAGGCACCTACTACCGATGTGCTGCGTTCCTGGCAAGAGCAAGGCGACCAGACCGATGTACCGCGTTATCACTGGGCCGATCAGTTCTGGAAAGAGAATCTTTGGAGAGGTTCCTCATGGTACTATGAACGAGGTGATTATCTGTCACTGCGCGAAGTTACACTGAGCTACCGGGCACCCGTTGATATTGCTACAAGATTTGGAATGCAAAGTCTGAGATTGTACCTCACAGGCAGCAACCTGCACTACTTTACATCCTATCGTGGACTGATCCCCGAAGTGGGAGGCACGGATAGCGGCAGGTATCCTCATCCGCGAACGATTACTGCGGGAATTGACATAACATTTTAATCATAACAACGAGGAACCATGAAATTAAAACGAATAGTTTATCTGATTTTGGTGCCGTTTATCTTTTTGTCGTGCACCGATATTTTGAATGTGGAGCCGGTTAGCCAGATAGGTGCGGAATCTTTCTGGAATTCAGAAGAAGACGCAGAGGCCGGGATCTATGGAATGTATGTATTACAACGTAATCAAATTGCCAGTAACTTACTCTGGTGGGGTGAAGCACGCGGGGAAACTCTTTCATTTGGCCTTCAGGCTCCTGAAGGAAGGGAGAGATATTTTCAAAATAACCTGAATCCCACAAATGCCGGCCCTCAGTGGTTGGGCCTATATTGGGTGGTGCATCAGACAAATTTGGGAATCAAGTATATTCCTGATATTGATTTTGCCAATGATAATGATAAGAATCGGCTTGTGGCTCAGGCCTACGCTATGCGCGCCCATCTGTATTATATGATGGTGAGAACCTGGGGCGGTGTTCCACTTGTTTTGGAGCCAACCGAAGGATTTGACCCGGTTGAAATCTTCAGACCGAGAGCTTCGGCTGAAGAGGTATTCACACAGATCAAAAGCGATATCGAACAGTCGCTCAGCCTGTTTCCCTCGGGCGATATTTCCGACAGAAGTGTCTGGTCGGCACCGGCAGTGAATGCACTCAAAGCTGATGTGTATCTCTGGACAGGAAAAAGATTGGGCGGAGGGAACAGCGATATTCAGGAAGCACTGGCAGCCACCGAAGCCGTGGATCAAGCCAATGTTGCCCTGCTCGATGATTTCGGTGACATCTTTGATTTCAATAACAAGAAAAACGCTGAAATTCTGCTTGCAGCCCATTATGGCCGGGATGAGTCTGGCGCTAATTATGGCAGTGAAATGTACATCCGGGGTGACCAGATTCCCGGTGCTACGGATGAGGAAACCAGGCAGCGTGTTGGAGAAGGCGGCGGGTTGAACCGAGTGAGCCCATCACCACTTCTCAGAAGCCAATTCAATGAAGATGATCTCCGAAGAGATAATACATTCATCGAAATCTACACGTTTGACGAGGAAGGCGGCGCTGAACTTTTTGCTTCTGTATCCAATAAATTCAGCGGAACTGTAGAAGATGGCAGTCGTCTCTTCCTGGACGACCTGATTCTCTATCGCTACGCTGATGTTCTGTTGATGAGAGCAGAGGCCAAAAACGCACTCGGACAAGACCCCACACCGGAGCTGAACATGGTTAGAAACCGTGCCGGTCTGGATGATTATTCCGGCCCGATGGATCAGGAGTCGCTGGACTCGGCAATTTTGCAGGAACGCATGTTAGAACTTGCTCACGAAGGCAAGCGATGGTGGGACCTGGTACGTTTCGATAAAGCATTCGATCTGGTGCCGTCCCTTCAGGACCGTACCCGCGATGACTGTCTGCTGCTTTGGCCAATCTCAACAAATACCATTACACTTAACTCACAAATTGAACAAAATCCTTGTTACGCTAATTAACTAAAAAGGCAGAAAATGTACTCTCCTTTACCGGTTTTTACCGGAAGGAGGGTACTTTTTTAAGTAGTGAGACCTTAACATTATCTATCTGCTATTAACTTACCGGGCAAATTAGTTTCACCATAGTTTAGCTAAACTTGCTATTGTCTTGTCAACGATAAAATGTTGGTCAAAACCTGTCAGGTTTTATGATTTATATAATGAAATCTGGTTTTAATACTCCAAACCTGACAGGTTTAGGATTGACACGACACTAGTCTATATTTAAATACAAAAATCAAACCACTCATGAAATTCAGCTTTCTGATCATTACTATTGCGGCTTGTTTGTTGTGTACTTCAACAATTTTAGGCCAAAAGAGCGCATCCATTTCGGTTCACAAACCGGTGCAGCCGGTTTTTGTGGGAGAGCAGCACAATCCCGTACTGAAATTTGAAATTTTGACCACACAGTCCGGCATCACAGCGGAAGAATTTATCCTCCTATTCGGATCAGAAACCACACGCTTCATCGAACAGGTACAACTCTTTTACACGGGGGATGAAAACGAATTCTCTGCCGAAAAAGAGGTTGGCTCATCCGATGAGTTGAATGAACAGCAAACCATCAGTATGAATCAGGCTCTGGAGGAAGGGCGCAACTATTTTTGGGTTTCGGTGAAACTGAATGATGCCGTTACCCTGACCGATCTTCTTGAAATTGATTCAAAAACTGTACTTCTGAATGGCAATGAATACCAGGCTGAAAGCGATCGGCCGCAGGTGGCTCTGAAGCCTGCCAAGAAAATTCGTTCAGCCAATCAGGACGATGTTCATACGTACCGGATTCCGGCTATGGTAACCTCCAATAAAGGCACACTTCTGGCGGTGTATGATGTACGGCGTGACGATTCCAGT
>SLGL01000112.1 GCA_007123785.1 Balneolaceae bacterium | reverse complement strand
ATTATAGATGAACGTTTGGTTCTCGACCGCAGGTTTCTTCCTCTTATTGATATGATCCCTGTTGATATAACGGTTCAGTATGAGGCGGGGCCGCTGTATTATCTCTATGAGGATCACTATCTGTCAAATGCCTATGCAGGCCATCCTTACGGTGAGTTTGAGTCTGGTGCTTTTACTCATATTGCCGTGAACCGGTCCGGGGATGTGCTGCTGGCCGGAAACCGAAATTTTTCATTAAGATCCGATGGAACAGAACAGATGGGTCGTTCCTCTGGTGAGATCCAAAGCATTCAGGCAAGGGGAGATGATTTTTTTATAGAAACCGATACCGGTATTTCAATACTTGAAAACAACTCTCTGCGGGAAGTTGTTCAGGATCACGATATCCAATCCTGGGTATTTGGCAATCATGAGCTGTTTATTGCAACGAGTGAAGGGTATTACTCGGTAGCCGACAGCAACTGGAGTCTGAATCGGGAGCAGACATCAAAAGTTCCTGTGTATCCTATGACTACTCTGGCCTTTCATAACGGTACACTGTGGGCAGGAACAGAAATGGGTATGTTTTCGACACAAAACCATGACAAGTACCGGTACTGGGCAAGCAAACGCTGGCTTTCCAGTGATAATGTTCTTGATGTTGCAGTGGATTCAAAAGGAAATGGCTACGCTTTGACGAAAGAGGGAATCTCAGAAGTGCATTTTAAAACGATGACACTGAAAGACAAGGCAGACTATTTCCATGACAAGGTTCGCAAACGACACCTTCGCCTGGGACTCATCGGTGAAGTTCGGCTGGAGGAGCCTGGTGATCTTACAACCGCTGAGATGATTGATACTGATAATGATGGTCTCTGGACCTCTTTTTATATCAGCAGTGAAATTTTCAGGTATGCTGCCACAGGAAACCGACAGGCCAGGGCAAATGCCATGGAGGTCTTTATGTCTTACGAACGTCTGCTGTCGATCAATCCGCTGGATGGATTTCCATCGAGAACGTTTGCCAGAAAAGGCTTTAAGGTGGCCAATCCCGATCGGTGGCGGGAAAGCCCCGAAGAGCAGTGGGAGTGGAAAGGCCATACCAGCACCGATGAATATATTGCCTATCTCTGGGTGGTCGCTTTGATGGATCAGCTTCTCGATCTGGATGAAGAAGAGCAGCAGCGGGTTACCAATTTTATCGATTCGATTATGACGCATATCATCGAAAACGACTACTATTTTGTGGATATTGACGGCAAACCGACACTGTGGGGCCGGTGGAATCCGGAGTATGTAAACTGGTACCCCGAAACGGTAACAGACCGTAAACTCAACAGCTTGCATTTGACGGCTGGATTGCAGCTGGCTTACCACCTCACGGGTAAGGAGATCTACAAAGAAGAGGCATTCTATATGTTTGAAGAGCATGGATATCTTGACAATATCCAGATTCCAATGGAAAAAATCGGACCTACTCCAGGCATTATTTATGAAGGAACACACCCATATCCATTTGAATTTGATATGGGCGACGGGGGATGGAATCATTCGGATGATGAGATGTACTTTCTGACCTACTGGGCACTCTACCATTACGCATTTAATGATGATCTGAAGCGAATCTACGCAGATGTAATTACCGATCACTGGGAAATTGAATTGCCAGAACGAAATTCGGTATGGAGCCTGATTGCCTACGGAACCAGTGGCGACATCGACCTGGAGTCGGTGAAGTGGCATTTACGGGAATTTCAGCTTGATATGGTCCGCTGGGATATGGAAAATTCCCACCGAAACGATCTGGAATATCTGGAACCAAACTTTCGCGGACAGACAACCAAAGAGCTCATTTCACCCCTGGAAAGGCCAACGATTCGTTACAATGCAAATCCATTTCGCATTGATGGCGGCCGGGGCGGACTCCGTGAGCTGGCCGGTGATGAATTCCTTTTGCCCTACTGGATGGGCCGTTATCTTGGTGTGATTATACCTTTGGAGTAATTCAGATTACAAACATTCATAACAGACGGGAAAATTATTAATCGAAGAAATTGAGATAAAAAACGATTAAACTACAATTCAAAAACCTGTAAGTCCTCTGGTTACACAAAGGGACTTTCACATGAATCAAACCCATAACCTGCATGATGAACGTAAAAAAACACACGAATAAACTACACCTGATCTGGCTTCACACACTTCTTTTACTCTTTTTAAATCATCCGGTACAGGCCCAGCTCGATCCGCTCGGTATGATGCTGACATGGCAACAGGATCCTACCACGACTATGACGCTTGACTGGTATACACCGGCAGATAATCAGAATTCTTTCATTGAATACAGGGCTATACCTTTTGATGAAGAAGAGGATGAATGGGTGGTAGCATCTGGGGATCACTTTGAATTTCCACATTCAGACAGACTAATCCATCGCGTAGAGGTGACCGGGCTGGAGCCTGATAAGGAGTATCAGTTCAGAGTGGGAGAGTTCACAAGGATCAGAAAATTCCGGACCATGCCTGCTGAAGCATTGCGTCCTGTACGAATAGCCGTGGGCGGAGATGTACGTCATCGAATTGAATGGATGGATCAGACAAATCGACGGGCAGCCCGGTACGATCCCGATTTTGTGCTCTGGGGTGGTGACCTGGCCTATGCAGACGGAATGGAAGAGAGAGTTTACCGGTGGTATGAATTTCTGGAGTCCACCATGCGAACATTGATGACAGACGATGGTCGCGTAATTCCGGTTTTATCATCACTTGGAAATCACGAAGTTCTGGGTGGATACTATTATCGGGATGAACACGACAGGCGAGATGGGCTGCCAGAGTTCTATGGGTCGGAAGAACACAAGGAGATGATCTCTCCTTATTATTACGCTTTATTCGCATTTCCCGGCCATCCCGGTTATGGAGTGCTCGATTTCGGTGATTACCTGAGCGTGGTTATACTGGATACCGATCATAACAATCCAATAGATGGTGAGCAAACAGAATGGCTTGAAGAAATTCTGAATGAACGGCAGGATATTCCACATATTTTTCCAACTTATCATAATCCGGCCTATCCATCTGTAAGAAATCCGGAATGGGATTCATCGGATCGGGTACGTGAAAACTGGGTGCCATTATTTGAGGAATATGGTGTGCGTGTGGTCTTTGAAAAGCATGACCATATTTACAAACGAACGTTTCCCATTTTGGAAGACCAGATTAACAGTAAGGGAGTTGTCTATATCGGTGATGGTGCATGGGGAGTTGGTACCCGGGAAATCGGCAGAAGTCATGAAGAACATGCCTGGTATCTCGACAGAGCTGCTTCCGAACGCCACTTTATTCTTACCACTATACACGGAGCACACCAGCATTTCCTCATGATTAATGAAGACGGACAAATTATCGATGAGTATCCCCAAACCCCTCACACCGATTTCAGTCCGGTGAGAATGGCAGAACCCTGGCTTCCTGCAGAAGAAACCGAATTCGATGAAGATGAGGAAATGGATAGTGAATAATATTTCGAATAACTAAAGTATTGTTGTGCCAACCATCAAATGATGAGTAAAACCCGCCATGTTTTTCTTTTAAAAACTCGCATATTTTCTAATTTGATAGACTTTTGAGAAAGGAAACATTGCGGGTTTATTAAGATGTTTTAAACTTGACACAGCACTATATTAATTCCTCACAGTTAATAAACAACGAAGAATAGATTGGAAAAGATTCAGTATAACATTGTCCGCCATCCCCTCAGGGGAATCATCCCGCCTGTCATTACACCTCTGCTTGCTCAAAATGAGTTGGATCAAACCGGCCTGGAACGGCTTGTCGATTATATGACTTCGGGCGGGGTTCACGGCCTGTTTATTCTCGGAACGACCGGAGAAGGGCCTTCCCTCAGCTATAAATTACGGTATGAAATCACAGAACGGGTATGTGGCCAGGTAAACGCACAACTGCCTGTATTGGTGGGGATTACGGACACTTCATTTTCGGAAAGTGTCAAATTGGCTGAAAAAGCAAATTCAGCGGGAGCCGACGCCGTGGTGGCTGCTCCTCCCTACTATTTTACAAATAATCAGTCCGAGCTGGCAGAATATTTTAGTGTTCTGGCCGACGAATCTCCGCTGCCCCTTTTCCTATATAATATGCCTTCGCATACCAAGGTAAACATCGCGGCGAAAACGGTATTGAAATTGTCGGATCATGAAAATATCATCGGCCTGAAAGACAGCTCGGCTAATCTGGTTTACTTTCAGAAAGTGGTGAGGCTGATGGAGTCGCGCTCCGAATTCTCTCTGCTGGTTGGCCCGGAAGAATTGTTGATGCAGTCTATTTTGTCAGGCGCACACGGTGGAGTCAATGGCGGGGCCAATATGTTTCCGAAACTGTATGTGAAGATGTACGAAGCGACCCGGTCTCAAAATTTTGAGGAAATGGAGAAGCTTCAGAAAATCATCATGCAGGTCAGTTCAACGATCTACTCCGTTGGGGACTCTCCCGGGAGCTATCTGCAGGGTGTAAAAAGTGCGCTTTCGGTGATGGGAATTTGCAGTGATAAAATGTCTCTGCCCGGAAAACCGCACTCAGCCGAAGAGAAAAAGATGATCCAAATAGCGATTGAAGATCTGGGGGATGAATGGAAAACATAATATCAAACATTATGCGGGATTTGTTTAAGGGTAACTTCTCAAACCCGGTCATCTCAGCCACACTTTTCAGTTTGTTTCTGATACTGGTTTCCTGTCAGGTTGAAGGGGATCGGGTAGCAACAGAATCTTCGGAACCGTTTTTCCAATCAGAAGAAATTTTTGATCCGATCGATCTTCACACACACGGAGGTACCATCGTGGATCTGCCGAACGGGGACTTACTGGCTGCCTGGTTCGAAGGAACCGGCGAACGCTGGGCCGATGATGTCCGTATTCGCGGAGCACGGTTTAGTCAGCAGCAAAATAGCTGGGGAGAACCGTTCGAAATGGCAAATACCGATGGATACCCAGATATCAACCCGGTATTGTTCATAGACGGACAAGAGCGCTTGTGGCTTTTCTGGTACGCGGTAATCGCCAACCAATGGGAAACATCCCTGCCAAAATACCGGATCAGCACAAACTATATGATGGATAGTGGTCCGCCCGAGTGGGACTGGCAGGATGTTCTTCTGGTTAAACCTGGTGATAAAACCGAACGGGGAATGCAGCCTGGAGACCGCTTTGTTGAAGCGGTTAAATCCAAAACAGAGGAGTACAAAGAATACCTGGACCGAATCAACTCCTTTTTACCCGGCGATGAAACGGTAAGAGGCAGCAGCGCCTGGTTTGATGAACGCGTGGAGGAGATGATCTATCGCGCAGAAGGACAGCACCTGGTTCGCAGCGGACGGATTTATGATAAAGATGGCAGCTATACCGATGCAGATCTCGGCTATCCGCTAATGCGCCGAATCGGCTGGCAAACTTACAACAAACCGGTTATTCTGGACGACGGCCGGATGATTCTTCCGTTCTACTCAGATGGTTTCTGGAACTCGCTGATGGCCATCAGCGACGATTGGGGTGAAACCTGGACCTATAGCGAGCCAATTATCGGAAACAGCAATATACAGGCGGGTATTGCAGAAACATCAGACGGCGAACTGGTGATTTATATGCGCGATAACGGCCCTCCGCCAAAGCGGATGCACACCAGCCGATCGGCCGACCGCGGGGAAACCTGGAGTACCGTCAACTATTCCGAACTTCCCAATCCAGGTTCCGGCAGCGATATCGTCACCCTCGATAACGGGAACTGGCTGATGGTGTACAACAACACCGAAAGCGGACGCCATAGCCTGGCCGTTTCCATTTCGGATGATGACGGTGAAACGTGGCGGTGGACCCGAATTCTGGAATTCGACTGGCGCGAAGGTGCAACTACAAGTCACTATCCGGCTGTTATTCAGGCCAATGACGGAACCATCCATGTGGTGTACAGCCATTTCTACAACGACCGGCCAGACCGTCACCGTACCATCAAATGGGCACAGTTTAATGAAGCGTGGGTGAAAGAGGGTGAGCCGGGATTCGCACTCCGTCAGGACCTGTTTGAGGCGGACCCGGATCAAACCCCCGCTGGTTCCCACGCAGCCTCACTGGTTGAACTGCCGGGTGGTGACATTCTATTTTCGTTTAATGCTCAGCATCTTGAAGGCCCCGTTTCCGAAACCAAATGGGGTGAAAATCCGGCAAGTCGCCTGTTTCTGTCTTGGTTTGATACCAATGATAAAAGCTGGACCGAACCGCAGGTAATGGAGCGGGATGATCCCGTTGAAATTCATAACTCCGTGTTATGGTACAATGACGATACACTCTACCTTTTTTATACCACACTGGAAGGCCTCGGGCACGAAGACTCAACACTCGATCTGATCACTTCACCGGATAACGGACTGACCTGGTCGGATCCGCGAACGCTTCGTGAGGAGTGGGGCTGGATGTTCGGAACCAATCCGCTGGAGATGAGCAACGGAGAAGTGTTGCTGCCGGTTTATCAGGAAAGTTCACCCCACGGTGTGGCATTCATGATCTCGGATGACGGGTTTGAAACGTGGGAGGTTCATCCATCTGATCCGGAGAGCTGGCCGCAGCCGGGAATTATGGCATCGGTCGTAGAGCTGGACGCAGGAGAGCTGCTGGGTTATATCCGCTACTCCGGGCGTATTCTTGAAATCCGTTCTTCTGATTTCGGGCGAACCTGGAGCAATCCGGTTGAAACCGATCATCCAAACCCGTGGTCGAGAATCGCCTTGATCAAACTGGATAGCGGCAACCTGCTGATGGCTCACAATCCGACGCCAAACTCTCCGAGAACCCCGCTGCGGTTGTCTCTTTCGGAGGATGGAGGCGAAACCTGGCCGCATTGGGTGGATGTGGAAACCAAGCTGGAAGGCCGCTACGACTATCCGTATCTGATACAGGCAAGCGACGGGATGATCCACCTCGGCTATTCCCACAACAACAAATCAACCATGCGCCACATCATGTTTGATGAAGATTATGTGCGATCCGGCCAGTTTCTTTTTAGCGACGAACGATATTCCAATGCAGCTTTCGAAAACGGAACGTTTACGATTTCTGCCGATGAATAATAATTTTAACACTTTTTATAAAATGTCCCGGAAAATTCCCTCTTGAGAGGGGCCGGAATCAACAAAGTTGATTCCAGGGGTGTGTCTAACTGAGTACCGGTCCAGCCCAAAAACCAAAATTGTCAATACAAGACCTAACCAAACCTGCTTTATGAATCCTGTTGACGTTACCATTTTTGTGGTTTACCTGCTCGGAATTGTCCTTTTCGGAATCTCATTTTACCGGAAGGAGAGGACCTCGCGGGATTTTTCAACTGGTTCAGGCACTCTGCCGGCCTGGGTGATCGGACTTTCCATTTTTGCAACCTTTGTGAGCAGCATCAGTTATCTCGCCCTGCCGGGTGCGGCTTTTCTTGGAAACTGGAATGCTTTTGTATTCAGTCTCTCTATTCCGATAGCTATCTTTATGGCAATCAAATTTTTCATACCGCTTTACAGAAGTGTGGGGAGCCCCTCGGCTTACACTTATCTGGAGGAGCGATTCGGGCCATGGGCCAAAAATTATGTGGCTATTTTCTGGCTGCTTACCCAGGTAATGCGTGTAGCGGTGATCCTCTATCTGCTTGCCCTGCCGATGTATGTAATCCTCGGCTGGGATATGCGGCTGATTATTATCATTACAGGAATCAGCGTGATGATCTATGCCATTCTTGGCGGAATTAAAGCGGTAATCTGGACTGATGCCATACAAGCAATTATTTTGATCACTGGTGCTGTAGTAACTTTGGGTATCCTGATGTTTTCCCTGCCGGAAGGGCCCCGTCAGTATTTCGAGGTTGCTGCATTGCACGATAAATTCAGCCTGGGAAGTTTTGGGTTGAGCCTGACCGAATCTACATTCTGGATCGTGTTTATTTATGGGATTTTTATCAACCTCCAAAATTACGGAATTGATCAGAACTACATTCAGCGTTACATGAGTGCAAGAAATGAGAAGGAGGCGATCTCATCAGCTTTTGGTGGAGGGCTGCTCTACATTCCCGTTTCGCTTCTCTTTTTTATGATCGGTACCGGGCTGTTTGTCTATTATCAGGTTTACCCGGATCTGCTCCCCGGCGAGTTTCGTGAAACGGGTATGTCAGACAGCGTGTTCCCCTATTTCATCGTTAACGGCTTGCCTGTTGGGCTCACAGGCTTGCTGATCGCATCCATCTTTTCAGCAGGAATGAGTACTATCTCCACGAGCCTTAACAGCGGGGCGACGGTGATCCTGAGTGACTTTTACCAGCGCTATAAAAACGATGTGAGCGAGAAGGAGTCTGTCCGGGTCCTCTATCTGGCTTCGGCTCTGATTTGTGTGCTTGGGGTGATGATTTCGTTCTATATTATTCAGGTGGAAAGTGCATTGGATATTTGGTGGAACCTGGCGGGAATTTTCAGCGGAGGAATGCTGGGCCTGTTTTTGCTTGGGTTCTTTTCTAAGAAAGTGGAAAATGCACAGGCTGCTATCGGTGTGGTACTGGGTTTGCTGGTAATCATCTGGATGAGTCTTTCCCCGGCCTATTTTTCCGGTCCGCTCGAAAACCTGCAAAATCCGCTTCACAGTTATCTGACAATCGTGGTGGGCACAATGGTCATTTTTCTGACCGGATTTTTGCTCTCCATCAAAAAATAAAATTGACAATCAAAGGCTGATTTCATTTTTTCCTTTTTAAATGTAATCGTTTACAATTTAATATTATTATTAAACTGAT